>NZ_JBHZAG010000013.1:0-146800 GCF_042754125.1 Amycolatopsis sp. NPDC059235 | reverse complement strand
GCTGCGCGCCCGGCCCGGGGGGCCGTGCACGCAGCTCCGTCAGACGCCGACGCGATCCCGCGTTGTGGCTGGGTTGGGTGGCTGCGGCTGGCCCGGGTTCGCGGGTCGTGCCACTCTGTTTGCATGGGGGACGACGGAGTCTTTGGCACTGAATTGGCCCGTAACCTGCAGCGGCTCGTGAAAGCTGCGGCGGAGTCGGCCGGTTCGGGTAACGGGAATGAGCTGATCGGGCGCGTCACTGGGCACCTTGGCGTGCCGCTCGCGCAGGCGCTCGTGGTCACGCGCAATTTCGAGGACTGGGAACACGCGACTATCCAGGCCGGGGTCGACGCGTATCTCTCCGAGCACGGGGTCGGCACCGACTGGTTCGGCATCGTCGGCGGGCTGCGCGGCCACGAAGACCTGGTCGGCATGCTGTTCACGGCCAAGCAGCACGGCCACTACGAGCTGGGCGCGGTGGACTACGCGACGGTCGCGGTCGGCCCGGACGAAGCGGCGGATGTCGTTCAGCTCGGGCTGGTCGGCACGACCGCGCCGGACGGTTCCCCGGTGCTGGTCGGCATGCGCGGCGCGGCCCCGCAGTACGGGCAGGCGAACTGTCGGCTCGAGGTGATCGCCGAAGACCGGCGGGCGGCGACCGAGACCCGCGACCGCATCGAAACGTTGATGACCGAACACGACGTGCTGCGCGGCCAGGTGATCGCCTTCGGCCTGAGCGAGCACCGCAACAACGAGCTGATCACCTTCCTGCCGCGGCCGGAGCTGAGCAGCGAAGACGTGGTGCTGCCGGACGGCATCCTGGAATCGATCGAGCGGCACACCATCGGCATCGCCGAACACGGCGCGCGGCTAGCTGCGGCGGGTCAGCATCTGAAGCGCGGCCTGCTGCTGCACGGCGCGCCCGGCACTGGAAAAACGCACACCGTGCGATACCTGATGGGTCAGCTCCCGGAGTGCACGGTCGTGATCCTCACCGGCACCGCGATGCGGTTCATCTCGAAAGCCGCTTCCCTGGCGCGCCGCCTGCAGCCGAGCATCATGGTGCTGGAGGACGTCGACCTGATCGCCGAGGATCGCGACCTCGTGCACGGCCCGACACCGCTGCTGTTCAGCCTGCTCGACGCGATGGACGGCGTCGGCGGCGACGCGGATGTCACCTTCCTGCTCACCACCAACCGGGCGAGCAGCCTGGAGAAAGCGCTGGCAGACCGGCCAGGCCGAGTCGACCTGGCGGTCGAGGTGCCGCTGCCGGACGCGGCGGGCCGGGAAGCGTTGCTGCGCCTCTACTCCCGAGGTCTGGAGCTGACGGCTGATCTCGCACCGGTGGTCGAGGCGACCGACGGCGTCACGGCGTCGTTCATGAAGGAACTGCTCCGCCGGGCATCACTGCACGCGCTGGCGCTTCGGCCGGACGACGAAGTGCGGGTCGGCGACGCCGAGCTCGGCGAGGCCCTGGCCGAGATGAACGATGCTCGCAGCAGCCTGACCAGGTCGTTGCTCGGCAGTCAGGGTCGCAACCCGCCCGGGTAAAGATCGGCATCCGACGGCACCTTCGTCCCGTGGAACCAGTCGTTGAGGAACCCGCTCACATCGCGGCCGGCGACCTTCGACACCAGCTTTTCGAAGTCCGCCCACGTCGCGTTGCTGTTGCGGTGCTGGCCCACCCATTCGTGCAGCACCTTCTCGAATCCTGGCTCGCCCAGTTCCCGGCGCAGCGCGTGCACGGCGAGGATGCCCTTGTCGTACGCGCCCTCGAACAGGTGCTCCGGCCCCATGTCGACGAGCTTCTGACCCCAGAAATCCGTGCTGCCCTTGGTGATTTCGACGGCCGCGCGATAACGGTCGTCCAGATTCTGGCCCTCGCGCTCGCCCCACATCCACTGCGCGTACGACGCGAAGCATTCGTTCAGGCAGATGTCCGCCCACGAGTTGAGCGACACCGAATCGCCGAACCACTGGTGCGCGTTCTCGTGCACCATGGTCAGGATTTCCGCCCATTTCGCATAAGTGGGACGGGTTTGCGTTTCCAGGGAGAAGTGGATGTCCTCGTCCAGATAGATCCCGCCGGCCGCGCTCTGCGGGTATTTGCCGAACTTGCTCTCCAGGAACGAGAGCACCTCCGGCAGCCGGTCGCCGGTGGCCTCGCGGGGTTCCGCGCCGGGCGCGTACCCGGAAACAACCGGCGTGCCGTCCGGGAGCGTGGAGCGCTGCACGGTGAACTTGTCGATCGCGATCGTCGTCAGGTAGCTGGCCACCGGATTCGGATCGGCCCACGTCGTGGTCGTTTTGCCGTCCTTGGCGCTGGTGCCCTGTTCGCGGCCGTTGGACATGACCGTCCAGCCGGTGGGCACGTGCGCGGTCAGCGTGAACGTCGCCTTGTCGCGCGGGGTTTCGTTGACCGGGTACCAGAACGACGCCGAATGCGGCTCGCCGACCAGGTACGCGCCGCCGTCCTCGGAGCGGGCCCAGCCGTTTTCGGACCCGCCGTCGTGCGGGGTTTTCGCCGGAACACCCGAATAGCGCACGCGCGTCCGAAACGTCGAACCCGACCGCAGCGGTTCGGCCGGAGTCACGATCAGCTTGTTCTTTTCCCGGCTGTACTTCGCCGGTTTTCCGTCGATCTCCACCGCGGCGACGTCCAGCCCGCGCAGGTCGAGATCGAAGCGGCTGAGGTCTTGGGTGGCTTTCGCGGAGACCGTGGTGTCGCCGTCGAGACGGCCGCTCGGCGGGTCGTAGCTGACGTCGACGTGGTAGTCGAGGGCGTCGTACCCGCCGTTGCCGTCGTCGGGGAAGTACGGATCGCCCGCACTGCTCGCGCCCGGCGCGGGATGCATCGGCGGCGGAGCGGCGGCGGGCTCGGCGGGGCTGCACGCGGACAGCGCGAGCACGCCGATGAGGGCGAGGACGGCGGTCTGGCGGCAGCGCATTCCTTCACCCTAAGCGCAGGTTTGTGATGAAGTGGCAGTGAAAACCCAGGAGGACTAATGCGACCAGGCCTGATCGACTTCGGTGGCGACGAACGCCCCGGCGTGTCGATCCTGCTGCTGCACGGGCTGATGGGCCGCGCCCGCACCTGGTGGCCGGTCGCGCAATGGCTCAAGCGGTACGGCCGCGTGCGCGCCCTCGACGCCCGCGGTCACGGTCGCGCGCCGCACACCGGGCCGTGGACGACCGAGCGGTTCGCCGAGGACGTCGCGGACGTGCTGGCCGATCTCGGTCCGTCCGTGCTGATCGGGCATTCGATGGGCGGCCTGCACGCCTGGGCGACGGCGGCGAAGTACCCGGAGCTGGTGCGCGCGGTGGTCAGCGAGGATTTCGCGCCGGACCAGCGCGGACGCACCGTCGAGACCTGGCGCGGCTACTTCGAGAGCTGGCCGGTGCCGTTCGAATCGCTGGCGCACGTGCGCGAGTTCTTCGGCACCGCGGGCGGCTACTTCACCGAATGCGTCGAGGAACGCGAAGACGGCTATCACCTGATCGCCGACCTGGAGAACCTGTACGAGATCGCCGCCGAATGGGGCCGCCGGGACTACTGGTCCATTGTGGACGGCATCCGCTGCCCGCTGCTGCTGGTCGAGGGCGAGCACACCGCGATGCCGGCCGGTCAGCAAGCCGAGGTCGCGGCGCGGGTGCCCGGCGCGAAGCACCTGATCGTGTCTGGTTCGGCGCATCTGCCGCACGCTGAGGCTCCGGAGACGTACCGCGGCGCGGTGGAGGCGTTCCTGTCCGGCCTGTGACGCCTCACGCGTGCTGCCCTCGCTGGCACACGTGAGGCGTCCCCGGTCAGCGGGCCAGCTCGGTGCGCCACGCGGCGGTCGAGCGGTCCGCCGGCACGATCAACGGCCAGACGTCCGAGCCGAGGTACGCGGACTCGTCGCTGGCCCGAGCCGCGGTGCAGCTGTCACGGGAAAGCCTGTGCGCAGCCGCCAAAGAGGACACCGCATCGGCGGTCGCCTTGCCGAACACGCCGTCGGTGGGCACGTCGAACCCGGCCGCGCGCAGGAACCCTTGCGCGGTCCTCACCTGCGGCCCGGTGTCACCCGGCTTGAGCAGCGGCCACTCCGGCGCGTCGAGCCGCGCGACGGACAGGCCTAGCTGCTGCCCGACCGCCTTGCGCAGCTCCGGCAGCCGGTTGTAGAGCACCTGGCCGCAGCACTCGGTCGAGTTGAAATCCCGGTGGCCCTTGATGAATTCGGGGGTGATGCCGTATTGGTGCGCGATGTAGGCGATCAGCTGCACCAGCGAATTCCACAGCGCGACCGGCACGTCGACCGTGCTGTAGAGGCCCTCGTTCTCGATGCCGAGGCATTCGCTGTTGTGGTTGGCGACGTTCGCGCCCTGCACGTGTTGCTTCCCGCCGCGCAGGATTTCGAGGCTGCGATGCCGCCCTTCGGTGACGAAGCCGCCGCGGCTGTTCGTGAACTGCTGGCCGGTGTCGATCCAGCCGCGGGTGTCCATGTGGAAATTCTGGATGTCCCGCGAGATCTGCAGGGCGTGCGCCAGCGAGTAGTCGGTGTTGTTGCCGGGATCGACGGTGTGGTGCACGACGATGTAGGTCGGCTTGTGGTTCTCCACCACGATCGCGCCCGAGGCGGGCCGGGCGTTCCATTCGGCCGTCGAATGGATGACCGGCGTGGTGACGGCGGCCGCGGATCTCGCCGTGGCGAACCCCAAAGCGCCCACGGCAGTGACGGTGAGGCCGCCCTTCAAGACGGCACGACGCGTTGCTTCCCCCATGCGGAACTCCTCAGCCCGGAAGTGCGACGGGAGGAAAGCTAACCCGGCGCCCCGGAGGGGACAACTTTTTGCCGACTTTCGTCGTAGTGCGTCAGTGTTCCCCGGGGAGCGCGAAGAGCCCGTCGGGCGTTTGCTCCAGCAGACCGTCCACGAGCAGCGAATCCAGGCACCGGTCGCGCTGGCCGGATTCGTGCCACACGAGGTCGAGCCGCGCCTTCTCGACCGGCCCCTCGCTGCCGCGCAGGACGTCCAGCAGCAGCCCGCGCACCTGCCGGTCGGTGCCGGCGAACTTCTGCACCGGCTTGGCCGGACCGGCGTATTCGGGACGGCCGTTGTGCTGCCAGGCGCATTCGGCGTAAATCGGGCAGTCCGCGCACTTCGGCGACCGGGCGGTGCAGATCAGCGCGCCCAGCTCCATCAATGCAGCGGACAGCTTGGCCGCCGGCGCGTCTTCGGCGGGAAGCAATGCCTCGACGTCCGCCATGTCGCGGGTATTCGACGCTGGGCCTGCATCTCCCGCGCCATGCACGGCGCGCGCGACTACCCGCCGGACGTTCGTGTCCACGACCGGCGCGCGCTTGCCGTACGCGAACGCCGCCACCGCACGCGCCGTGTACGCGCCGATGCCGGGCAGCGCGAGCAGAGTGTCCACATCGGACGGAACGACGTCGCCGTGCTCCTGAGCGATGACGGTGGCGGCGGCATGCAGCCGAAGCGCGCGACGCGGGTAGCCGAGCTTGCCCCACGCACGCACGACCTCGCCGGTGGTCTCCGCGGCCAGCGCCGAGGGCACCGGCCAGCGGGCCATCCACTCCAGCCAGATCGGCTGGACGCGCGAGACCGGCGTCTGCTGCAGCATGATTTCGCTGACCAGCACGCCCCACGCCGAGCAGTCCGGTTCCCGCCACGGCAGGTCGCGGCCCACCTCGGCGAACCAATCGATCAGAACGTCGGTGTCTACTGCCACCCCGCCATTGAATACGACGGCTCTTACTTGACCTCGGTCAGGCTCCCGGCCTTCACGTCGTAGACGAATCCGCGCACGTTGTCGTTGTGCAGCAGGAAGTCGCTGCGCCGGGCGCGCTCGATCGAGGTGCGCACGCTGTCCTCGACCCTGCGGAACGCCTCGACCGCCCAGGTCGGCCGCAGCCCGGTGGCGGACTCCAGTTCGTCCTTGAACTCGTCCTCGGTGACCGTGGAGAGGCCGCAGTCGGTGTGCTGGACGATCAGCACCTCGCGGGTGCCGAGCTTGCGCTGGCTGAGCGCGAGCGAACGGATCATGTCGTCGGTGACCACGCCGCCCGCGTTGCGCAGCACGTGCGCCTCGCCCTGGAGCAGGCCGAAGATCTCGAACACCCGGATCCGCGCGTCCATGCAGGTCAGGATCGACACCTGCAGCGACGGCTTGGGGGAGGACCGGTCGCCGGGGACGATGTCGCCGATTTCCTGATTACGCTTGAGCAGCACGTCGATGGAGGTCATGGGGCACCTTTCGGCCTGCGCTTCCCCGCGGGAGCGGGCGGTTCTTCCCATGGAACCGGCCCGCGGGCGCGCACACAATGCGGTGGGCCCGAAATCACGGCAAAGGCTGGGGTGACTTGTGAGTGTTTACGCCGGTTCTAACCGGCGTAAACACTCACGACGTCAGCCGCCGAACCAGGGCTCCTCGACCGTCCGCGGCGGCGCCGACGTGCGTCCCACCCGCAGCTCCGTCGGCAGTGTGATGACCTTGGGCCCGACCCGTTCGGCCGAGCTGAGCAGCAGCCGTCCGGCCACCTTGCCCTTCTCCAGCACCGGCTGATGCACCGTGGTGAGCCCGGAGCGCTCCGCCTCGGCGATGCCGTCGAAACCGGTCACCGTGAGGTCGAGCGGCACTCGCAGCCCGCGTCGCGCGGCCTCGGCCAGCGCACCGAGCGCGAGAATGTCTGAGGTGCATACCAGGGCGGTGACCTGCGGATACGCGTCCAGCAGCTGGCGTGCGGCAGAGGCGCCGTCGTCCACCGTGTGGTCGAAGCGCTCGACCACCGGCACGGTCGCCCAGTCGACGCCCGCCGAGGAGAACGCCGTCGCCAGTGCCTCCAGCCGGGTGCGCTGCACGTGGAAGTGCGCGCCGCTCTGGCGTTCGGAAGTCACGAAGTCGTCGTTGCGCTCGCGGCCGAGCCGCATGCAGAGGACGCCGATCTGCCGATGGCCCAGCGCCACCAGATGGTCGGCGAGCTGCGTGACCGCGGCGGCGTCGTCTGGGCCGACCCGGTCGACGCCCTCGATCCGGGGCTGGTCGATGATCACCGTCGGCACGGGCCGTTCTAGTACGGCCGCGAGGTGCGGATCGTCGTCCGGCACGGAGTACACGACGAACCCGTCCACGCCCGCGCGGTGCACCGCGGCGAGGTCCTCGCGACCGGGACTGGCTGGCACGAGATGCAGGCCGACGCCCGCGTCCTCGCAGGCCAGCGCGAGCCCTTCGAGCACGCCGACGGCGGCCGGGTCGCGGAAAGCGTAGGAGAGGTTCTCGGTCAGCAGCAGCCCGACCGCGCCTGCCTTGCGGGTGCGCAGCGAGCGCGCGACCGGGTCCGGGCCGGGGTAGCCGAGCCGCCGCGCGGTCTCGAGCACCCTGCGGCGCAGTTCCGGGGAGAGCTGATCCGGGCGGTTGTAGGCGTTGGACACGGTGGTCCTGGACACCCCGAGTTCCGCCGCGAGCGACGCCAATGTCGCCTGCCTCCGGGTGCGAATAGGACGGCCCATCCGCAAACCGTAACGGTTCAGATCGTTTTCCAGAAGCGACACCCCTGTGGTGAGTGTCTCGATCCTCTCGGTGATCAAGAGCGGGTACGGCCACCCGGTGGAGTGAGGCTCGCCGTTCGGATGGGGTAAAGTGAATCTGACAACGGTTTCCATTAGCAGTTCGACCCAGGAGTGCCCGATGACTTCCCGCCGCACCACGAGCGTTCTCGCCGCCGCGTCGGCTTTGGCCGTGTTCGCGCTCGGCGCGTGCTCCAGCACGTCCTCGACCGGTTCCGGGGCGGGAGGGGGAACGGGCGACCAGGTGAAGGTCGTCGCCTCCACCGACGTCTGGGGCAGCGTCGCGTCCGCCATCGGCGGCGACAAAGTGCAGGTCACGTCGATCATTCACGACCCCTCCGCCGACCCGCACTCGTACGAATCCACCGCCGACGACGCGCTCGCCGCCAAGAAAGCGCAGCTGACGCTGGCGAACGGCGGCGGTTACGACGAGTTCTTCACCAAGCTGTCCGGTGAGGCGGCCTCGGCGAAGAAACTGGTCGCTTACGACATCGCCAAGCCGGGCGAGGAGAACGAGCACGTCTGGTACGATCTGCCGGGCGTCGAGAAGGTCGCCGACCAGGTCGCGGCCGCGCTCGGCGAGATCCAGCCGGCGTCGAAGCAGACGTTCGAGGACAACGCCAAGAACTTCAAGGGCCAGCTCGACGGCCTGATCAAGAAGGCGGGCGCGCTCGGCGCCGCGCACCCGGACACGAAGGTCGTCGTCACCGAACCGGTCGCGCACTACCTGCTCAAGACCGCGAACATCGGCGACGCCACCCCGAAGGCGTTTTCCGACGCGATCGAGAACGAGACCGACGTGCCCGCCGCGGCGGTGTCCGAGTTCACCAAGCTGATCAAGGAGAAGCAGGTGAAGGCGCTGGTCAACAACGTGCAGACGGTCACCCCGCTGACCAAGCAGGCAGTCGCCGACGCGAAGGCGTCCGGGGTCAAGGTGGTCGACGTATCCGAGACGCTCCCGGCGAACGTCACGGGCTACATTGACTGGATGACCAAGGATGTGGACGCGCTGTCGGGGGCTCTGAACAGCTGATGTCCGTCCAGCTTCCCGATGCCGGCCCCGCGGTCCGCGTGCGCGGGGCCGGGCTCGCCTTCGGCGACCGCACCCTCTGGTCCGGTTTGGACTTGGACGTCGAGCCGGGCGAATTCCTGGCGGTCCTCGGTCCGAACGGTTCCGGCAAAAGCAGCTTCCTCAAGGCGTTGCTGGGCATGCAGTCGCTGTCGGCGGGCACGGTGGAAATCGCCGGCGGCCGTCCGGGCGGCGCGAACCGCAAGGTCGGCTACATCCCGCAGCAGCGAGCGATCGACGATTCGCTCACGTTGCGCGGCGTCGACCTGGTCGGCTTAGGACTGGACGGCCACCGCTGGGGCCCCGGCCTCGCCGGAATGCGCGCACGGAAACGCCGCGTCGCCTCGGTGATCGAATCGGTCGGCGGCACGCGCTACGCGAAACAGCCGGTCGGCCGCTTGTCCGGCGGCGAGCAGCAACGGCTGCGGGTGGCGCAGGCGCTGGTCGGCGACCCGACCGTGTTGCTGTGCGACGAACCGCTGCTGTCGCTGGACCTCGCGCACCAGCGCGCGGTCAGTGAATTGATCGACGCGCGACGGCGCGAAGCCGGGTCCGCGGTGCTGTTCGTGACGCACGAGATCAACCCGGTGCTGCAGTTCGTCGACCGCGTGCTGTACCTGGTGAACGGCCAGTTCCGGATCGGCAAGCCGGACGAGGTGATGACCTCGGAGACGCTGTCGGATCTGTACGGAACGAAGATCGAGGTGCTGCGCGTCGGCGGGCAAATCCACATCGCGGGTGCGCAAAGCGCGCTGTGCGAGGACGAACCGCATCACCACGAGCAGGAAGCAGTGGGCTGAGCCTTGGACGGCATGTTCGACTTCGCCAAGACGTGGGAGCTGATCGCGGAACTGGACAGCGTCCGGATCGCGCTGATCGCCGCCGCGGTGCTCGGCTTGCTGGCCGGGGTGCTCGGCCCGCTGATCGTGATGCGTCGCATGTCCTTCGCGGTGCACGGCACGTCCGAACTGGCCTTCACCGGCGCGGCCGGCGCGCTGTTGCTGGGCGTCGGAGTGGAATACGGCGCACTGGCCGGTGCGGTGGCTGCCGCGCTGTTGCTGGGAATCCTGGGCATCCGCGACTCCGACCGCGATTCGGTCATCGGCGTGATCCTGTCCTTCGGGCTGGGCATGGGCGTCCTGCTGCTGTCGTTCTACAAAGGACGGTCGGCGAACAAATTCGGGATTCTGACTGGTCAGATCATCACCGTGGACAGCACGAACCTGACCGCCTTGGTGATCGCCGCGGTGGCGGTTCTGGCGGTGCTGTCGCTGATCTACCGCCCGCTGCTGTTCGCCAGCGTCGACCGCGCGGTGGCCGAGGCGCGCGGGGTCCCGGTCAAGACCTTGACGGTGCTGTTCTCCCTGCTGGTCGGCGTTGCGACGGCGCTGAGCGTGCAGGTGGTCGGATCGCTGCTGGTGGTCGCTTTGATGGTCACTCCCGCCGCGGCCGCCGCGCGAGTGACCGCCAGTCCGCTGCGCGCGACGGTGTTGTCGGTGGTCTTCGCGGAGATTTCCGCGCTGGGCGGGATCGTGCTGTCGCTGGCCCCGGGGCTGCCGGTGAGCGCGTTCGTGACTTCGATTTCGTTCTTGATCTATCTGGTGTGCCGGGTGCTCGCGTGGGTCCGCGACCGTCGGCGCGGGGTTCGGACCAGCCCGGTGGAAGCAGCCCCGGTTCCGGTCGGCTAGCGGTACACGCTCACCTGCTGGCGCGAAATCGTCGGCTGGTCGATCTGGTCGAGGATGGCTGTCGCAAGATCCGCGTAGGACAACGGGATTGACGCTGTTTGGGCGTCGAGCACGTCGCCCCCAATCCGGTACTCGCCGGTCGCCGGTGCTTCGAGCGACAACGCGGGCGGCGGTGTGACGACCAGCCAGTCCACCTCGGCGGGCTGTTCCCGCCAGGCGGCCAGACTCTTCATCCGGGCTTCGGCGAAGGGGCGCAGGAAAGCGGGAAAGACCGCGGGATCCTCGAACATTCGGCCGCTGCCGGTACGAAGAGTCGCGGCGAGGCCGATTTCGATCAGCCGGGCTCCCCTCGCGCCCCGAACCAGGTTCTCGACCAAACGCACGTAGTGCTCAGGGTCGAAGCCATCGAACGACTCCGGCGGGCCAGGAAACGGCGCCACCGCATTCACTAACGCCGCGACCTCGCCCGACACACCAGCCAGCACAGCCGCGACACTGTCCGAGTCGGTCAGATCTCCTGCGACGACCGTGACGTCGTCCCCGAGGGCGGAGATTTCGGAGTGCCGGGCGGGATCGCGAACCACCCCGAGCACCGGGCGTCCGCGTCGCAGCGCCTCGGCGACTACGGCGAGCCCAGCCCGCCCGCCAGCACCGAAAACCACGACCGGACTGTTTCGCTTCTCAGGCACCATGTGCGCGAAGGTATCTTCGGAAAACTGGTTACTTCAACGAAACCGGAGGCTCGCGGACATGTCTGCCGATGCCCAGCTCAGCGCCCGGATGGACCCGGCGTGCCCGATGGCCGCTTTCCCCTTCCACGTCGGCGGGAAGTGGACCGGGATGGTCGTCGTCGCGTTGCTGGACGGCCCGCGGCGCTTCGGCCACCTCCGGCGAGTCCTGGGCGCCAGCAGCGCCAAAGTCCTCACCGAAACCCTGCGCGACATGGCCCGCGACGGTCTCCTCACCCGCACCGACCACCAGGCCAATCCGCCGCACGTCACCTACGAACTGACCGACCTGGGCCGCAGCCTCCTGCCCGTCATCGACGCCATGCGAGAGTGGAGCGATCAGCACCTGGCCGATCTCCTTGCCCACCGCCGAAACCACCCGCTGGCTACCGGATCGGATGCTGCGCCAACGCCGTCTTCACCGCCGAAATAAACCCCTCGTCGGTGAACGGCACCAACCCGCCGGCGACATTCCGCTCCACCGCCTGCAAAACCACCACGTGCGAGTTCACGAACTGGTCCACTGCCTGCGATTGCGGCGTCTTGTCCGTCGAATACGCGAGATACGTGAGATTCGTGAACGCCGCCTCCAGATACCGCGACGACGCGAGGCTGAACGAGTCGCCGTAGACGAGGGTCGGCTGGTCGATCGTGCCGACGATCGGCGCGGCCGAGCGGTGCACCGGCTGGTCGATGCTTCCGACGAATTCTCCCGCGCGGTCGGTGACGCCGTCCGGGCGCAGGTTGTACCGGGTGTTCGTCTTGACGCCGGTTTGGCCGAGCAGCAGCGGCAGGTCCGCGACCGCGTCGTACTGGCCGTCCGGGGCGCTCAGCCAGCTGTTGGTGGCGCCCGGCTTGAGCGTCTCGGCGAGCGCGCGGGTCAGGACGAGGCCGCCTTCGTCGCGCCAGTGCGTGTCGTTGGGGGCGTAGATCGGGTGCCCGACCCTGGCCGCTTCGGCGGCGAGCTGCGGGCGCAGGTCGAGCGAGTGGCCTTCGGTGGTGATCTTGTACCAGTCGTTCGGCGAGGCGGCCTGCGAGCATTCCTTGCCCGGGTAGCTCGCGGGCAGGAACTGCGGCACCATCGTTGTCTTGTCCGGCGTCACCACGAACACGAACTTCCGGCCGGACGCCTCGACGGCCGCGCGCAGTTCGTCGATCCGCTTCATCGTGGTGTCGATGTCCTGGGTCGGCGTGCACTTCGCCTCGGAGTCGTAGCCGTAGTACAGCCAGCCGTCGGCACCCTGAACCACCTTGCGGTATCCGGCCTGGCTGGAACCCGGTCCGCTCGGCACGGCCGGACCCGTGTTCGGTGCGCCCGGCTGCTGCAGCGGCGGTGCCGGGATCGGGCCGTTGTTCGACGCCGAGCCCTGGTCGAGCGGCGCGGCCTCGCCGAAGACGCCCTCGCTGATCCCGTTGGCCGCGTTGATCGCGCCCGCCCGGAACGACAGCTGGTCCGTCGCCCATTTGGGGAGGTTGGTGAAGAACCTGAACCCCTCGCCGAGGCTGGGGAATCCGGCGAGCTTGTGGTTCTCGATCTCGCTCGGCCGGACCCCGACGACCCACAGCAGGGTCGGCGTCACGAAGAACAACAGGGCGCTGACCAGCGCGGTCAGCTGCCGCTTGCCGTGCCGCGGGCGATGCAGCGCGTGCTCGCGGGGCAGGTAGGCCTCGTGGACTGCGGGCAGCTGCGGTGGCTCGGACACGTCACTGAGGTTAGTCAGTTCGAGTGAGCCCGGCGCGAACAACCACCGAAAAGTCAGCCGAGCATTCAGCCGAGCATGAGGAGGACTTGCAGCTCGCCGACGAGGAACCCGATCACGCCGCCCACCGCGATGAGCTTCCATTCGTCCTGCCGGAACGCCGGCCGCAGCAGGCCCTCGAACTCCAGCGGCGTCAGCGCGAGCATCCGCTGCTCCACCATCTTCGCCACGTCCATCGCCTCGGTCAGATACCCCTCGGCGTACCGCGCGGTCAGCGGCAGCTCAGCCAGTGCCCGCTGCGCCGCGGCGTGCTTCATCTCCTGCAGCCGCTGCGCGCCGACAGCGAGCGCGACCACCGGTTTCGCGGCGCTGACCTGCGTGTCCACCGCGTGCCCGACGGCGCGTTCGACCATCGCCACGAGCCGGTCCGACTTCGGGCCGCGCAGCAGGGCGTCGAGCAGATTCGGGACGGTCAGCACCTCGTTGGCGACGAGTTCGCCGTACTGCCGGGCCACCTCGGCCCGCCGCCGCTGGAACTTGCCCTGCAGGATCACCCGGCCCAGCCGCACCGGTTCGCGCGGCAGGAAGATCATCTTGATCGCCAGCCAGTCGGTGAACAGCCCGATCGCGCCGCCGAAGATCGGCAGCACCAGCGGCTGCCGGGTCAGCGCCCAGACCAGGGCCTGAACGAGACCGAGCACGAAACCGAACACGATCCCGGCGCGCGCGATGAACGTCATCTCCGGCCGGGACGTCTCCCGGATCAGCCGGACCAGCAGCGCGCGGTCGCGGGTGAGCCGTTCGACGGTCATGTGCCGGACGTCGAGGACCTCGTCGAGATTTTCGCGGACCTCGTCCAGGAATTCCCGGACCAGCTGCGGCGCGCTGGCCTGCACTTGTTTGATCAGCAGTTCCTGCGCGATCGTGGGCATCACTTCCCACAGCCGCGGGTGATGCTGCTCGAGCACGTCGCGGGCGATCCCGTCGACCGCGCGCAGCAGCGGCTGTTCGAGTTCGCGGGTGATGATCACCGGGTCGACGCGCGCGAAGACCTCGTCGATGTCGAGCAGGTTGGCGGTGAGCAGGTCGGTCGCGATCGCGGCCATCCGCCCGCCGTGCTTGGGCACCACGCCCTGCCAACCGAGGAACGGCCGGATACCGACGAATTCGAGCGGCCGGAACATCATCTCGATCGCGACGCGCTTGGTGACGTAGCCGATCAGCGCGGCGACGAACGGCATCGAGACGTACACCGGCCAGTGCCGCGCGAAATCGTCCAGCACCGCGTCCACCGGGTCTCCCTCCCCGCTCCGGAAGGAAACCGTATCGCGTGCCTGGCTACCCGAGGAGAAGCAACGCCTGCAGCTCGCCGACCAGCCCGCCGATCACCGCGCCGACCGCGATCAGCTTCCATTCGTCCTGCCGGAACGCGGGCCGCAGCAGCTGCTCGAACTCGAGCGGGCTGAGCCGGCGCATCCGGTCCACGATGGTGTTGCGGACGTCGAGCGCGTTGATCGCGTACGTCTCCGCGTGCCGGATGGTGTCCGGCACCCGCTCGGCGGCTTTCGCGGCGGCGACCTGCTTCATTTCCTGGAACCGTTTCGTGCCCACCGCGATCGCGACGAACGGCTTCACGACGCTCGCCTGCGCGTCGATCGTCTTCTGCACCTCGCGGCTGATCAGCGAGAACAGCCGGTCCGCCTTCGGCCCGCGCAGCACGGCTTCCAGCAGATTCGGCACGGTGATGATCTCGCGCGCGATCATGTCGCCGTAGTCGGCGGCCACCTCGTCGCGGCGCTTCTGGAACACGCCCTGCCAGTTGTAAAAGCCGAAGAACCGTTTCGGCTCGCGCGGCAGGAAGATCATTTTGAGCGCGAGCCAGTCGGTCAGCCAGCCGATCGCGAGTCCGAACAGCGGAAGCACGATCGGCGACTTGGTCAGCGCCCACACGAGCAGCTGCACGCAGCCGAGAATGAACCCGAACCAGATCCCCGACCGCGCGATGAACCGCATTTCCGGGCGCGAGATGTCGCGGATCAGCCGGTTGAGCAAAGCCTTGTCGCGCACCAGGTTCGTGACGACCATGTGCTTGAGGTCGAGCACGTCCTCGATGTTCTGGGAGATCTCGCGCATGATCTTCGTGATCGCCCGCGGCGCCTCCGCCTGCACGCGTTTCAGCAGCAGCTGCTGCGCGCCGGACGGCAGCATTTCCCACAGCCGCGGCTGGTAGGTCTCCATCACCTCGCGGGTGACGTCTTCGACCACGCGCAGCAGCGGCTGTTCGATCTCCTTCGCGACCTGCGCCGGGTCGAGCCGGGCGAAGATCTCCCGCGGATCGACGAGATTGGTCGTGAGCATTTCGGTCGCGGTCGTCGCCATCCGCTCGGCGTTCGCGGGCAGCACGCCCTGCCAGCCGAGGAAGGGCCGCAGGCCGACGAATTCGAGCGGCCGGAACATCATCTCGATCGCGACGCGCTTGGTGACATATCCGATGAGCGCCGCGATGAACGGCATGGAGACGTACACCGGCCAGTGCTCGGCGAATGTGTGCACGCGCGTCCCCTCCGTGTTGCCTACGGAACGGTAACCCGCGCGTTCAGTGGAGCAGGAGCAGGACCTGCAGTTCGCCCACCAGCCCGCCGATCACCGCGCCGACCGCGATCAGCTTCCATTCGTCCTGTTTGAACGCCGGCCGGAGAATGCCCTCGAACTCCAGTGGCGTCAGCTGCTGCATCTTCTCGACGATGGTGTTGCGGACGTCGAGCGCGTCGGTCGCGTAACTCTCGACGTGCTTGACGGTCTCCGGCAGATACGCGATGGCCTTCTCTGCGGCAGCCTGCTTCATCTGCTGATACTCACGCCCGCCGACAGCCAGCGCGACCAGCGGTTTCGCCAGCCCAGCCTGCGCGTCGACGGTTCGTTGGACTTCCCGCGTGACAAGCGCGAACAACTTGTCCGCCCGCGGCCCGGTCAGCACAGCCTCCAGCACATTGCCCGCCGTGAGCACTTCTTCCGCGATCAACGCACCGTAATCCGCCGCGACCTGTGCGCGGCGTTTCTGGAACATTCCCTGCCAGGTGAAGAAGAGGAACTTGCGCGGCTGACGCGGGTAGAAGATCATTTTGAGCGCGAGCCAGTCTGTGACGAAGCCCGTGACGAAACCGAAGATCGGCATGATCACCGGTTGTTTCGTAAGCGCCCACGCGATGAGCTGGACGAGCCCGATGACGAATCCGAACCCGATCCCGCTGCGCGCGATGAACCGGAACTCGGGCGCGGCGACCTCGCGGATCAACCGGCAGGTGAGCGATTTGTCCCGGACCATGGCGTTGATCAGCATGTCGTTGACGTCGAGAACTTCGTCCACATTGGCCGACACTTCCCGCATCAGCCGCTTCACGACCACCGGCGCCTGCGCGCGGACGCGGTCCACCAGCAGTTGCTGCGCGCGGGCGGGCAACATTTCCCACAGCCGCGGCTGATAGGTCTCGAAGACTTCGCGGGTGACCTCGTCGACCGCCTTCAGCAGCGGTTCTTCCAGCTGCGCGACCATTTCTTCGGGATCGAGCCGGGCGAAGACCTCGCGCGGGTCGAGGAGGTTCTTGGTCAGCAGGTCGACCGCGGTGGTCGCCATCCGCCGGGAGTTGGCCGGGATGACGCCCTGCCAGCCGAGGAAGGGCCGGATGCCGCGGAACTCGAGCGGCCGGAACATCATCTCGATCGCGACGCGTTTGGTCAGGTAGCCGATGAGCGCCGCGATGAACGGCATGGTCGCGTACACGTGCCAGTGCGCGGCTAGGTCGGCGGCGATGGCTGAAAGGTCCATGCGTCTGCCCCGTTCGCCCGCGCGGTACGTCGAGGGGACAGGATGCCATGCGTGACGTCGGGTTTCGCGCTTTGTAATACAGCCGTTTGGCGGTACGTGCCGCAGGTGCCCCGATCACTAAGGTAGCCCGATGGTCGCGCCCGAAAAGCCGCAGCACCCCGCCTTTGCTGTTACCCGGAAGGGCTACGACCCGCATCAGGTCGACGCCCGCATCGCTCAGCTGACCAGCGAACTGAGCACGACTTCCCACGGCCGCGACGAGGCGGTGGCGACAGCGGGCGAGCTCACGAAGGCTCTGACGACAGCCCAGTCGGAGCTCTCCGAAGCGAAGGCCGCGCTAGTCCGAGTCACCTCGAGCCCAGCCGGTGCCGGCGCGATCTCCGAACGCGTGCGGATGATGGTGCAACTGGCCGAGGAGGAAATCGCCGACCTCCGCCGCTCCGCGGAAGCAGACGCGACCTCGACCCGCGGCGAAGCGGACCGCTACGCGCACGAAACCCAACGGGCAACGGACAAAGCGGCTAAAGAAGCGGAAGCGGAACGCCAGCGTCTGCTGACGGAGACCAACGCCGACCTCGCCGCGCGCTCGGAAGCCCTGGACGCCCGGGTCGCGGCCGCGGAGAAGGACTTGGCCACGCGACAGGCGGATCTGGAGTCCCGGATCGCGGCCGCGGAAGCGGATATCGCTACTCGCACCGCCGCCGCGGATGAGGAGATCGCGACCCGCCTGGCGGATCTGGAGGCACGGCTCAAGGCGGGCAACGAAGACATCGCCACCCGCACTGCGGCGGCCGATGCGGATATCGCCGCGCGCACGGCCGCGGCCGATTCGGAGATCGCGACCCGCCTGGCCGCGGCCGACGAGGACATCTCCACACGCACGGCTGCGGCTGATTCGGACATCGCTACTCGCACCGCCGCAGCTGATTCGGATATCGCCACCCGTACCGCGGCGGCCAATGAGGACATCACCTCGCGCACCGCCGCAGCTGACGCCGAGATCGCGTCCCGCACCGAGGCCGCCGACCGCGCCCGCACCGAAGCCGACGAAGCCGCCGCCCGGGCTCGCACCGAGGCCGACCAGGCTTCCGCCTCCACTCGTGCCGAAGCCGACCAGACGGCGCTAGCTGCCCGCACCCAGGCCGACGAAGCCGCAGCCGAAGCCCGAGCCAAGGCCGACGCCGAATCCCAACACGCCCGCCTGGCCGCAGACGCCGAAGCCCGCCGAATCCGCGACGAGAAGGACGCGGAAGCCCTCCGCGTCCGCACCGAAGCCGACGAAGCAGCCGCCCAGGCCCGCGCCGAAGCAGACGCCGCCGCCGAAGCCGCCCGCCTCGCCGCCGACGAAGAATCGGCACGCGTCCGCGCCGAAACGGACGCCGCCGCCGAAGCCGAGGCCGCCAAACTCCGAGCCGAAGCCGACCGTCGAGCGTCGGAAGAGATCGCGATCAAGAAGGCACAGGCCGAAACCGCCCTCGCCGACGCTCTCCAAAAGCAAACGGAAGCCACCGAATCGCGCACCCTGGCCCTGGACCTGCGCACCAAGGTCGCCGACCGGATCGCCGCCACCAACGAAGCCGTCCAGGAGGCATTGCGCTTTCTCGGTACGCAGGAAGAGGAAGCCGCCGCTGCGGAGACGTCGCAGGCTTCAGCCGACGCACCTTCGCCGACTGACTCACCCGCACCCGCCCTGCCCCAGCCGACCCCGCGCCCGGCCGCATCCGCGACTCCGGACGCGGCCCCGCAGGAAACCGCCAAACCCGCGGACCCGTCGGCCCCTCGTACGGGCAATGGCAATGGCCGTCGCCCCGGTCGCCCCCGGGCAGGACGTTCCTGACCTACGCCAGCTGACCCGGGTCGCATCCGCGACTCGGGACGCAGCGGCGGCCGGAGACTCGCAGTCAACCGCCAAGCCCGCAGACCCGGCAGCAAATTCCCTGGCCGGAACGGAACATGCGGGAAGATCGCGCCGAGGACGAGTTGGCTCCGCCTGGCAAACCTGCCGGGCCGGTGCGATCACGGCTGCTCGCGCGGTGAATTCCATGGCCGGAACGGGACAACCGCGTGGATCCCGCCAAGGAAGATGAGAGGCTAGCGACTACCCGCGATCCTCAGGAGTTCCGAATGTCCGTGCCACCGGGTTTCCCTTCACCGACCCCCGCTTTGGCCCGCCGCCGGACGAATCTTCCGGCCGGTGTGGTCGCGGCCGTCCTCGGTGGCTGCACGGTGATCGCACTGGTGTGGTTCGTCTTCGCGAACTTGGTGATCGGCGGCCCGTTCAGCAAGTGGCCGGGCATGGTGTGGACGAACGTCGTGTGCGGCCTGATCTCCGCGTTCGCCGTGGCCGTGCCTGCCGGTTTCCTGCTCGCGCGGCACGTCTGGGCGGCCTGGACCTTGTTCGGGCTGTGCCTGCTGTACGTGGTGGTGGTTGTGGCCGTACCGATGCCGGTGGGCACGAGCTTTAGCGCGCACCTCGACTTCGTTCTCGGCTTCCACAAGAGCAACGGGGTGCCGATCGGTCTGGCCACGATCTTCGCGTTCCTTACCGCGATCGCCGCGCTCGTCTCCGCGACGGTGCGGACGCCGCGCCGCTGAACGAAGTAGCAGAAAGCCGGTCCGATTCCCTCGGCGCGCGTCTCCTTCAGAGTGCCGCCTGAGACGGGCTGACCAGACCGAGGGTCAGCCTCGCAACGAGCCCAGTCGCATCACCCCACCGCCACCGTGAACAGTTCTTCGTCAATCCAGCCACGGTCCCGTAGCTCCCGGCAAAACCGTTGATACGAAGCCAGCACCGCCGCTTCCTCGCGAGGATCAGGCTCGACGAGCGACCCCACCGGCATGTCCGCGCACACCGCACCGAGCCCACCCGGAGTGCACCCCGCCGCCGCGAGGAGCGCTGCGCCGTATCCCGTTTCTGCCTGTGGTGCCACCTGCAGTCCAAGGCCGCTCACTGTAGCCCGGATCTGAGTCCACAAAGGACTCTTGCTGCCGCCGCCCGCCGCGAGGAGCGGGTCGCGGACCGGAATGCCCAGTCGTCGCAGATGATCCAGTGCGAGTCTTTCGAGGAAGGCGACTCCTTCCAGCCGGGCCCGGTGCAGTTCGACCTCGTCAGCTGGAGTGCCGAGGACGAATCCCTCCGCTTCGCCATGCGCGAAGGGGAAACGTTCTCCATTGCGCCGCAACGGAAACACCACCACTTCGGCCGGGCCGCGTGCGGCAGCGGCGGCATCCAGTTCCGTCAGCCGTGGACTGTCCGAAACGGACTCACCACCGGTATTCGACGCGCCGCCTGGCAACCACCAGCCGTCTGGATGCCGGTGGCTGTACATGACTCCCGTGGGATCCGGCACCAGTGATTCCGTGACACCCTTCAGGACATAAGTGGTCCCCAGAATCCCGACGAACCGGCCTGGTTCGACCGCGCCCGCGGCCAGCTGTCCCGCGCATCCGTCGGTCATGCCCGCCACCACGAGACATCCGGCGGGCAATCCAGCGATCGGCACTGAAATCTCACCGAGCACGGTTGTCGGAGCGACGACCGGTGGCAGCATTCCTTCTGGCACGCCCAATCCGGCGAACACCTCGGACGGCCATTCCTCGGCCAGCGGGTCGTAGCCACTCTTCAGCGCGTGCGACCAATCCGCCGCGACCGGATGTCCGGTCAGTTTCGCCGCGATCATCTCCGGCGTGTGCCGGACGCCCGCTGCCTCGGTGTTCTCGGCCAGCCACGCGATCCGGCCGAGCGCCGCCGTCGGCGAGACTCCCGAACCCAGTTTCCGCCACCGGTTGGCGCCGAGTTCCACGGCCTTCGCGTTGTAGTCCGCGCCGCGCCGGTCGTCGTACATCAACGCGGGCGTAACCGGTTCTCCTGCGGCATCGACTCCGACGATCGTCCCGGACGTCGCCGCGATCGCCACTGCCGAGACCTCCGCGCCGCGTCCGGGCAGCGCGGCAGTGACCTCGGTCAACACCGAACAGACCGCGGGCCACCACGCCGACGGATCCTGTTCGCTGCGGCCGCCGCCCGTGCGCACCGGCGCCGGCAGCGACGCCGATGCGGTGGCGAGGACCGAGCCGCCGCGCACCGCGAAGGCGCGAACCCCCGCGGTGGCGACGTCGATGCCGACCGAGACCTGCTCGTTCACGCCGTGCTGATCCTTTCTTCGACATCCTGCAGGCTGCCGTCGTGTGCGAGTGCTTTCTCGGTTTCCTCAGGCAGCTTCAGGAATCGCACCAGCACCGCGGCTACCAGGTACAGCGCGGCGAAGATGATGACCACTCCGGCGGCGCCGGCCGGCCCGAGGAACAGCGACACAATCGCCGGCCCGACGAACGCCGCCGCACCCGCGCCGAGGTTCAGCAGAGCCATCGCGCCGCCCTTGTGCTCCGGCGCCAGCGACGGCAGCAGCGCGGAGATCGGCACGAACCCGGCGAGCGTCGCGCCGTAGAGTGCGCCGACGAGCAGCGCGAGCCAGTAGTACTGCGCGCCCATCGCGACCGGCACGAAGTACAGCAGCAGGATCGAGATCGCGCAGCCGATCGCGCCGAACCAGAAAATCGTGGTGCGCCAGCCGATCCGGTCGCTCAGCACGCCGAAGATCAGATTGAAGAAGATGTTCGTCCCGTAGATCACCGACACCAGCAGCAGCCAGCGGCTCTCCCCGAACCCGATCTGGGAGATGAAGATAGTCGGGAAGAACACCAGCATGCCGAATTCGGGCGCGGTGTTGATGACCCGCACGATCATGCCGACGCCGACCCGCGGTTTCTTCCACGCGATCGACACGCTGGAGACTAGGCTCTGCACGGGTTTCACGTCAGGCGGTGCGAGCCTGCGGTATCCCGTGCGCTGCCGGACCCCGAACACCGCCACGAGTCCGCCGATGCCGAGCAGCACAACCGCCACCCACAGCGTGCCGTAGTGGCCGAACAGCGGGTTGGTGAAACTCGCGACGAGCGCGCCGAGCGTGGGCAGGCCGCCGGTGAAAGCGAAGTAGAACCAGCCGACTGCCGCGCCGAGCCGGGCGACCGGAGCCACCGCGGTGATCCACACCAGGAAACCGAACGCGAACATCGGATAGCCGAATCCGCGGATGCCGTAGCAGATCAGCATCGCCGCGTAGTTCCCGCCGGCGAGGCCGAGCGTCAGGAACAGCGCGTCGAACACCAGCCAGATGACCAGGCCGATGACCATCACCCGCCGTGGTCCCCACAGTTCGGACAGCGCGCCCGACAGCCACGACGCCAGCATCACGGCGATGCCGTACACGGTGATCACGTACGACGCTTTGATTTCCGTGCCCGCGCCGTTGTCCGCCATGTACGGCGCGATGAAGCCGGACTCCACTCCGTCGCCGATCATGAACAGGAGCAGTCCGACATACCCGAGGAACAGGGGCGCGGGCAGCCCCCATTTCGTGAGCAAGCGCCCGAAGCCCGACTTGGGCAACTCCGCTGTTGCCGACTCGTTCATACACGCCTCCATGACGTCGAGATCAAACATATCATGGACTGTGTGAACTTCGCACGCAAGAGTGTTATGAAGTCGATCAGTTGTCGGGATGTTCGGCGACCTGCACCTCGACCCGGCTGCGCAGCTCGTCGACGTAGTGCGGATCGGCCTCCTCGTCCACGATCAGCAGGTCGTAGTCGTCCAGCGGGGCGAGCCGGTGCAGGGCCGTGCGCTTCATCTTGCTGTGGTCCATCAGCAGCACCTTGTGCCGCGCGGCGGCCAGCATGGCCCGCTTGATCATCACGATCTCGGGCTCTTGGTGGAAGCTCATCGACGTGCTCATCGCCGAGGTCGACACGAACGCGATGTCCACCGAGAGCCGCTCGATCGACTCGATGCTCTGCATGCCGAGGAACGAGTCGTGGGTGGGCGAATAGTCGCCGCCGATGCAGATCAGCCGCAGTTCGTGCACGTTCTTGAGGACGTCGATCGCGGCGAGGTAGTTCGTGGCCACGGTCAGCGGAGTCACGTCGACCAGCAGCCTGGCCAGCGCGAGCGCGCTCGTGGAATCGTCGAGCAGCACCGACATGCCGGGCTCGACCTGCTCCACCGCGTGCATCGCGATCAGCCGTTTGGCGTCGACGTGCGCGTTCATCCGGTATTCGGCGTTGCTCTCGAACACCGTCGACGGCATCGCCGAGACGCCGCCGCGGTACTTCCGGACCAGGCCGCGCCGGGACAGCTCGTCGATGTCCCGGTGCACCGTCATCATGCTGACGCCGAGCAGGTCGACGAGCTCGCCGATGGTCGCCGAACCCTGCCGGAACACGTGCTCGGTCAGCTTCTGCTGACGGTTCTCGCGGGGGTGGGCGGCAGGCTTTTCGCTCGACATGCCGTGATTATCGCGGTTCCACTGGGAGGTTGAAGCGCACCAGGGCAGTTCGGTCACCGCTCACCTCCAGTTCGGTGACGGCCGCGTTGTCCAGGCGCGGGAACACGCCGCGGTAGCGGGACAACGGGATGCCGAGCAGCTGGCACAGCGTGAGCCGCAGCAGCGTGTTGTGCGCGACGACCAGTGCGGTTCCGCTGGTCGCGGCGGCAATCGCGCGGATCGCGCGTGCCCCGCGCTCGGCCGCTTCGGCCGGATCGTCGGCGCCCGGGAACGCGCCGGCGACCGGGTCGGCGAGGAAGCGTTCGACCGCCTCGGGATTGGTCTGGCGCACCTCGTCGCGGGTGCGGCCCTCGGCGATCCCGAAATAGGTTTCCCGCAGGTCGGCAACGATTTCCGGGACCAGTTCAAGTGCCTCGGCCGCCGGTTCGATCGTGCGCCGGGCGCGTCGTTGCGGCGAGCAGAACAACCCGTCCGGTTTCACCCGGCGGGCGTACGCGGCCAGCGCGTCGGCCTGGCGGATCCCCTCCTCGGTCAGCGCCACCTCGCTGGTGCCCGCGTAGCGGTTCTCCGCGTGCCATTCGGTCTGCCCGTGCCTGGCCAGCAGCAGCCGTGCTCCCACTCGTGCCCTCCTTGCGTGTGAACACCCTTGCGAACTTCTCAATGTCGCTGTTAACTTAACATTGCTCGTGTGAAACGGGCTCGCTCTCTGAAGGGATCTGGTGGATGACGCTCGACGCGGTGGTGTTCGACCTCGACGGTGTCCTGGTGGAAAGTGAACACCTCTGGGAGGAGAACTGGGTCGCTTTCGCCGCTCGCCACCAGGTCGAGTGGACGGCGGAAGACACGGCCCAAGTACAAGGCATGAGCGCGCCCGAATGGGCCGGTTATCTCGCGCGCCGGTGCGGGGTGCCGGACCAGGCGGACGAGGTGGAACGCGCGGTGGTCGACGGCATGATCGCCTCGATCGACGCGGGCGAAGCGCCGTTGCTTCCCGGCGCGGGCGCGATGGTGCGCGAGGTCAGCGAGCGGGTCCCGGTCGCGCTCGCGTCGTCGGCCGCCCGCCGGGTGATCGACGCGGTGCTGGAGAAGCACCAGCTCGCCGGCGAGTTCACCGCGACGGTGTCCAGCGCCGAGGTCGCGCGGGGCAAGCCGAATCCGGACGTGTACCTGGAGGCGGCGGCCCGGCTCGGCAAATCGGGAAGCGAATGCCTCGGGGTCGAGGACTCGAGCAACGGCATCCGGGCGGCGGCCGCGGCCGGGCTCACGGTGATCGCGCTGCCCAACCCGACGTACCCGCCGAAGCCGGACGCGCTGGAGCTGGCCAGCGCGGTGGCCGCGAGCAATGACGACGTCCGAATGAAGCTCCTGGCCTATCTGGCCGGCGAGCCGGTGGCTGCGAAGGACTGAACGATGACCACCTTGGGTTCCCCGGACACGTTCAAGCGGCAGTGGCTGGACGGGTTCGTCACCGCGTACGGCCGCACAGTCCAGAAGGTGCCGGATGCCTACGGCGTCGTCCGCCGAGAGGCTCCGGCGAGCCCGAAGGTCGCGGTCGTGATCGGCGGCGGATGCGGGCATTACCCGGCGTTCGCCGGTCTCGTCGGACCTGGCCTGGCGGACGGCGCGGTGGTCGGAGACGTGTTCACGAGCCCGAGCGCGGAGCAGGTCTACCGCACGGCGCGGGCGGCGGACAACGGCGCTGGCGTCCTCTTCGGTTTCGGCAATTACCAAGGCGACGTGCTCCACTTCGGACTCGCCGCCCGCAGGCTGGCGGCGGAAGGCATCCCGAGCCGCACCATCCTGGTCACCGACGACATCGCGAGCGGTCCGGCGACTGAACCGGAGCGCCGTCGCGGCGTGGCTGGCGATTTCCTGGTCTTCAAGATCGCGGGCGCGGCGGCGGAACGCGGTTACGGCCTCGACGCGGTGCACGAGGTCGCGGCGAAGGCGAACGCTCGCACGCGGACGTTCGGTGTCGCGTTCGGCGGCTGCACGCTGCCCGGCGCGGAGGCGCCCCTGTTCACCGTCGCGGACCAGGAAATGGAGCTGGGCCTCGGAATTCACGGCGAACCGGGCGTGCGCACGGTCGGCCGGTTGTCCGCGGCGGAGCTGGCGGACGAATTGGTCGACGGCCTCCTGCCGGAGCTGCCCGAGGGCGACGGCCGGGTGGTCGTGCTGGTGAACGGGCTCGGCCGCACCAAATACGAGGAAATGTTCGTCACGTACACCCGCGTGCACGAACGGCTCGCCCAGGCCGGGCTCAGCCCCGTGCACTCCGAGGTCGGGGAGTTCGTCACGTCGCTCGACATGGCCGGAGTTTCGCTGTCGATCCTGGTGCTGGACGACGAATTGGCCGAGTTGTACGCCGCGCCGTGCGACACCCCGGGCTATCGCACCAGCGGTGCCGAACTGGCCACGGTCGAGCTTGAGTCCACAGTGGACGAACTGCTGACCGCGGAGGCTCCGGGAACCAGCGTCGTCGACCGGGTGCTCACCGCGGCTTTGCGCAGCATCGAGGAGAACGAAGCAGAGCTGGGCAGGCTCGACGCGGTGGCCGCGGACGGCGACCACGGGCTCGGCATGACTCGCGGAATGCGCGCCGCGGTCGCCGCCGCGCGACGCGAGCCGGACACGGTTTCCGGCGCGCTGCTGGCTGCTGGCACTGCGTTCGCCGATGCGGCTGGCGGTGCCTCGGGCGCGTTGTACGGCGTGCTGCTTGCTGAAACCGGAGCCGGCCTGAGCGGCGTGGCTGCCGACGACATCACCACGGCAATGCTCGCCGACGCGGTCGACGGTGCGGTTCAGGCGTTCTGCGAGCTGGGCAAGGCCGAACCAGGGGACAAGACGATGCTCGACGCGATCGAGCCGTTCCGGGCCACGCTGCGAGAGCAGGCGGGCTCGGAGGTAGTGCAGGCATGGCGGAAAGCCGCTGGAGCGGCTGTCGTAGCCGCGCGGGAGACCGCGCATTTGCGTCCGGCAAAGGGACGCGCGGCGCGGCTCGCGCAACGGAGCGAGGGTCATTCGGACCCGGGTGCGGTGTCGTTCTCGCTGCTGGTCACGGCTGTCGGCGAGGAGCTGGAAAGGAGCGCGGACTGATGCGCATCGTGGTGGCGGCGGACAACGCCGGGGTCGAACTGAAGAATCAGCTGCGCGACCTGCTTCAAGCCGATGAACGAGTCACCGAGGTGACCGACCTCGGCGTGCCGGACGCGGCGGACGACCGGGCGTACCCGTTGCTGGGGCTGGCCGCGGCGGAAGCGATCGCTCGCGGCGAAGCAGACCGAGGCGTCCTCGTGTGCGGCACCGGCATCGGCATGGCGATTTCGGCGAACAAGGTGCCTGGCGTGCGGGCGACGGTCGCGCACGATTCGTACTCCGCCGAGCGGTCGATCAAATCGAACGACTGCCAGGTGATCACCTTCGGAGCGCGCGCGATCGGCCCCGAGGTGGCGAAGAAGATCGTGGCCGAATGGGTCGGGTACCGCTTCGACCCGGCGTCGGCCAGCGCGACCAAGGTCGCGCACATCACCGAATACGAGAACGCCCACTGACCAAGGCGTCCGTCGTGGCGCACAATCGGCACAGAGCGAGTGAGGGAGCAGAGTTGCACATTCTCGCTGCGGGAGACCACTTCGTCAGCCCCGGCCTGCTGGCCGGAGCCGTCCGCGCGGAACTCGGCGGCGACCACGAGGTCGCCGAGCTGACGCTGCCGTGGCCGGTCGAGCCGTTCGGGCCGGTCGGCAACGTGCTGGAGGCCAGCGGTACCGAGGACCAGGTGATCGAGGCACTCGCCGGTGCCGAGGCCGTCGTCACGCAGATGGCTCCGTTCACCAAGAAGGTCTTCGCCGCCGCGCCGGCGCTCAAGCTCGTGTCGGTGTGCCGGGGCGGGCCGGTGAACGTCGACCTCACTGCCGCCACCGAGGCCGGTGTCGCCGTCACCTACGCGCCGGGTCGCAACGCGGGCGCGGCGGCCGAGTTCGCGGTCGGCATGATCCTCGCCGCGATGCGGCGGATCTCGACGTCCTCGGCCGAGCTGCTCGCCGGCACCTGGCGCGGCGACTACTATGCCTACGACCAGGCCGGGCTCGAACTGGGCGGCACCACCGTCGGTCTCGTCGGATACGGCGCGATCGGGTCCCGGGTCACCAAGGTGCTCGTCGCGTTCGGGGCGAACGTCCTGGTGGCTGACCCCTACGCCGACCGGGCCGCGGTCGAGGCCGATGGCGCACAGCTTGTCGAGCTGGATGAGCTGCTCCGGCAAAGCCGCGTCGTGAGCTTGCACGCGCGGCTCACCGAGGAAACCCGGCACCTCATCAACGCGAGCAAACTCGACCTCCTGCCGGAGGGCGCGGTCCTCGTGAACACCGCCCGCGGCGGCCTGCTCGACTACGCGCCGCTGCCCGAGGCTCTGCGCTCCGGTCGGCTCGGCGCGCTCGCGCTGGACGTCTACGACGTAGAGCCGCCGCCGGCGGACTGGGCGCTGCGCGACGCGCCCAACGTGATC
This sequence comes from Amycolatopsis sp. NPDC059235, assembly GCF_042754125.1. Lineage (NCBI taxonomy): Bacteria > Bacillati > Actinomycetota > Actinomycetes > Pseudonocardiales > Pseudonocardiaceae > Amycolatopsis > Amycolatopsis sp. NPDC059235. The sequence goes on along the minus strand of NZ_JBHZAG010000013.1, from coordinate 119,402 downwards.
GCGACCCCGCATCTCGCCGGTGCGAGCAGGCAGACCGCCGAGCGCGCGGCCGCGATCGTCGCGGCGGAGGTCGGCCGGTACGCGCGCGGCGAGCAGCTCGCCAACCTCGCGAATCCCGAGGTGCTGGAGCGACGGCCGTGATTGTCGGGGTCGACATCGGGACGTCGCTCACCAAGGCCGTGGTGTTCGACGAGGACGGCAGCTCCATCGCGAGCGCGTGCACGCCGTCCGAGGTGCACCACCTTCCGGGCGGCCGGGTCGAGCAGGATCTCGACCAGGTCGTCGGCACGGTCGCGACGGTGGTGCGCGAGGTCGCGGCCAAGCTGCCCGAGCCGGTGTCCGCGTTGGCGTTGACCGGACAGGGCGACGGCCTCTGGCTCCGCGACGAGACTGGTGCCGCGGTGCACCCAGCCATCTCGTGGCTCGACGGCCGGGCGAACACGGTGCTCGCGAAATGGCAGGCCGACGGCGTGACGGCGGAAGTCTTCCGCCGCACCGGTTCCGGCATGTTCCCCGGCTGCACCGCGGCCATCATGTCCTATTTGGACACTCATGAGCCCGAGGTGCTCGACCGCGCAGCGGTGGCCGGATACTGCGTGGACGCGGTGTTGCAGCGGCTTACCGGCGAGATCACGGTCGATGTTTCGGATGCGTCGTTGCCGTTCCTGAACCCGGCCACGCGCAGCTATGACGACGGCGCGATCGAGGCCTGTGGGCTGGGGCATCGCAGTTCTTTGTTCGCGAAACCAGCCCCGGCGAAGTCGGTGTTCCGGCTCGATCGGCGCGGTGCCGAATTGCTCGGGCTGCCAGTCGGGCTGCCCGTCACCGCAGGGCCTTTCGACCTGCCAGCCAGCGCAATCGGTGCTGGCGTACGGAAACCGGGCGACGGAATCCTCACCGCCGGGACCACGCTCGCCTGTCAGGTGCTCACCTCCGATCCCGCGTTCGACCCCGAAGCGGAACCGGCAGGCATGTTCCTGTGTACTCCCGACGAACACGAGTACCTGCACGCGATGCCCGCGATGGTCGGTACGGCCGGCATCGATTGGGCCTGCGAGTTGCTGGGCATCAGCGTCGAGGAAATCGACCCGCTGCTGGCGAGCAGCAAGCCAGGCGCTCGCGGGGTACGCGCCCTGCCGTTCCTTTCGGTCTCCGGCGAACGCGCGCCATTCGTCGACGCTGGAGCGCGCGCCCAATTCTCCGGGCTGAGCCTGGAAACCGGCCGAGCCGACCTGGTGCGGGCGCTCTGCGAGTCGATCGCTTACGCCGCACGGCATTGCTTTGAAGCAGCCGGCCTGTCGGGTCAGCTCTACGCCTGCGGCGGAGGAGTCCGCTCGCCCGAATGGCTGCAGATTTTCGCCGATGTACTCGGCCGTCCGGTCGTGATCCCGAGCGATCCCGGCGTCGGCGCCCGCGGTGCTGTGCTTACGGCCGCGGACGCGTTGGGAAGGCCGTACGATCGGGACCGCTGGGCCGCGAACTCGCGAACAGTCGAGGCCCGGCCCGAAAATGTGGCTGATTACGAGCGCGGCTACGCCGACTATCAGGCTTCCCTGTCTGCCGCGCGCGGACTGTGGAGGCTGTGAATGATCCTGGAGAACGAGCGTGCCGCAGTGTGCGAGTACGCCCGCCGCCTGACATCGGACGGCTTGGTCGTCGGCACGTCAGGAAACGTGTCCGCGCGGGCAGGCGAACTGGTCGCCGTAACCCCGACCGGCGTCGACTACGCCGCCCTCGCGCCCGCCGACATCCCCGTGGTGGACCTCGACGGCAACCCCGTCGACGGCAGCCTGAAACCGACGAGCGAACTTCCGATGCACCTGGCTGTGTACACCCGAGCCGCCGATCCGGAGTCCGCGCCGGTGAACGCCGTGGTGCATACGCATTCGGTGCACGCCACCGCGGTGTCCACTTTGGTCACTGAGGTTCCGCCGATCCACTACATGCTCGCGGCCATCGGCCCCACCGCCCGCGTGGCCCCGTACTCGACCTACGGCACCACCGAGCTTGCCGACGCCATGCTGGAGGCCTTGGCCGATCGCCGAGGCTGCCTCCTGGCAAACCACGGGACGATCACCTATGGCGACTCGCTGTCGAGTGCGTATAGCCGCGCTCAGCAATTGGAATGGGTCTGCCAGGTGTGGCTGCTCGCCCGCTCCGCCGGTACCCCGGGTCTGCTGCCGCCGGAGGAAATCGAGCATGTGGTGGAGAAACTGAAGGGATACGGCCAACGCTGACCGATTAGTGCGAGGGCGGCCCGCCTTGCTGGCCGCCCTGGCCCGGCTGATGCTCGGGCTGTTGCGGATACCCAAGCTGGGGCGGATGGCCGGGCTGTTGCGGGTGTCCAGGCTGGGGCGGGTATCCGGTCTGCGGTGCGTGCCCAGGCTGCGGCGGGGCGGTTTGCGCCGGGTAACCGTTCTGGGGCAAGGGATTCTCCGGCCAGGGCGGTGTTGGGTGCCCAGTCTGGGGCGGAGCCCAGGGCTGTGGGGGAAGCCCGGACTGTGCAGGACCTCCGGGCTGCGGCGGAACCCCGGTTTGCGTGGGGACCCCCGGCTGCGAAGGAACCCCTGGCTGCGCGGGAACCCCGGGCTGCAGCGGAAATGACTGCGGTGGAAACCCGGGCTGTGCAGGACCTCCGAGCTGAGGCGGAACCTCGGGTTGCGCGGGAATCCCGGATGGCGGCGGAAACCCGGACTGTGCAGGAACCCCAGGCTGCCCCGGATACGCCGCACCCGGCTGAGGCGCGTACCCGGCTTGCGGGACCTGCCCGGCGTATCCCTGCGGAGTGAACTGCGCTCCCGGTGCCGGCCAGGCCGCTGGTCCGTAACCCGCCCCGGCAGGTTGCGCGCCCCGGAGCATCTTGGCGACCGGAGGCAGCAGCATCGCGATCGCCGTCAGCGCGGCGACAATGGCCGCGATCCCGGTCTGAAGTTCCACGACGGCAAGCACGTGCCGCGAGAGCACGCGCGACAACGAAACAATTGCCACCACCGCTTGCACTACCGCAGGCACCACGAGAAAACGCGCCGGGCGCAGACCGCGGGTCGCGAGTAATGCCGCTCCGGGCAGCACTGCGATACCGAGCACGGCCAGCAGCGGATGCACGTAACCGCCGCTGGTCCAACTGTGGTTGATCATGGTCGCGGCTTCGGCCCACAGCACGACTATCTCGCTGAGACCGAGCACTCCCGCGAGCACCAGAGCGAGGTTGCGTGCCTGTGCGGTTGGCCCGGGCATGCCGGGATAACCCATAATTCCCCCTCCGTGGTCCCCTTACGGTAGCGGGACGAGCGCCCCCATGCCCGCCCGTGCGAACTGGGTCGCCAGCCGCTGCGGTAACGGATTCGGGTACAAAATGATCGACGCGAACGGCGACGGCGTGTAGCCGGCCCCGCCGTTGCTCTGCAGGTGCACGCTGACATGGACGTTGCGGTCAGCGGGAATCTCGAACGACACCGCGCCCCAGGAAACGACGTACTGCCGGCCGTCGATTCCCGCGAACGGGATGTACGCGCCGGCGTGGAAAATATGCGTGGAAATGTCGATCGTGAGCAATCGTCGGGGCCCGTCGTGCGGGTCGACGTACGGAATCACGTTCGGAGTCGAGGCCAAATCCGGCGGCTCGGTCGGGTCGGTCATCGTTCCGGGCCTTCCGTTAGGCAACGGGCGAAGTTTACTCTCGGCGGCGCTCTGGCCGGAGCGCAAGCCTGAAGCGCCCGCGGTGATCAGAATTGGTAGTACAGGAACGGGCTGAAAGTCCCCGTAGCCACCAAGATCGCCGCATAAACCAGGCCCACCGTCATGACCCCGATCCGCAGCGCCGTGGCTCCGCGGCTTCGGGACGATTCCAGCAGTGGGCCGGTCACCGGGTGTGCCGGGAGGATGAACACGATCAGCGCCAGCAGCAGGATCACCAACCGCTGGTTCGTCAGCGCGCTTTCCACGACGTCGCCCAAACCGCCGAAGTCGGGGATCAGCATGTGGCCGATCATCGACAACGCGTGGCCGAGGTCGGCTGAGCGGAAGAAGACCCAGCCGAACACCACGAGGATCAGCGTCAGCACTCGGCGGGCGATGCGGGCTGCCGGGCTGGCCGGGGAGTCGCCGAGGTTGAAGCGGCGTTCGATGACCAGCAGCGCGCCGTGGTAGCAGCCCCAGATCAGGAACGTCCATTGCGCGCCGTGCCAGAAACCCGTCAGCACGAAGACGATCGACAGGTTCCGGTACGTCTTTCCAGCACCCGAACGGTTCCCGCCCAGCGGGATGTAGACGTAGTCGCGGAACCAGCGCGACAGCGACATGTGCCAGCGGCGCCAGAACTCCGTGATCGTCACCGACGAGTACGGGCGGGCGAAGTTCTCCGGCAGCCGGAAGCCGAGCATGCGGCCCAGGCCGATCGCCATGTCCGAATAACCAGAGAAGTCGAAGAACAACTGCAGAGTGTAGCCGATCGCGCCGAGCCAGGCCGTCGTGAACGTCATCTGGTTCGCCGGGGTCGAGAAGCAGGCCTCGACCATCGGGCTGAGCGAGTCGGCGATGATCGACTTCTTGCACAGGCCCAGCGCGAACCTCGGGAAGCCCGCGGCGATGTCGTCCAGCCGGTGCGAACGCCGCTGCGGAAGCTGGTCGGCGATCTCCCGGTACCGCACGATGGGACCCGCCACGAGCTGCGGGAACATCGCGATGTAGGCGGCGAACGACACCGGATTGCGCAGCGCGTGCCGCTCGCCGCGGTAGATGTCCACCACGTACGAGATGTGGTGGAAGGTGTAGAAGGAAATGCCGATCGGCACCACGATGTTCGCGACGCCGAGATCGCCGCCGAACCAGTGTGCGACGGCCGCGATCTGCTGCGTCGCGAAACCGGCGTACTTCCAGATGACGAGCACGAGCACGTCGAGCGTGATGACGCCGATCAGGATCCGCTTCCGGCGCTTTCCGCGGACGTCCCACGGGCTGGGTTCCAGCGCCGGTCCGGCGAGGAAGTTCACCGCCATGCAGAGCAGCAACAGGAACAGGTACGGGCCGGCGCCGATCGTGTAGAACAGCAGGCTCGCGACCGCGACGATGCCGTTGCGCCAGCTGCGCGGGCACGCCAGGACCGCGATCAGCACCGCGGGCATGAAGTACCACAAGAACAGCGGCGAAACGAACGACATCGGTGACGGACCCCCTCGGTTCCGGAGGAGACCTTAGCCCGAGCGGGTGGCTCCGCGGGGCGATGCCCGACGGATCACAGCACGAATCACCGAGGGTGACGGATTTGGGCGGATTCTGCCCCTCGCGGCGGGGAACCGGGCGGGCGGGTGAAGCTGCGCTGCGGCCGGGAGTCGAGGAAGTTCCCAAGGGCGCGGGCGGGGGCGACCAGGGGCGGTGGTTGGGCTGCTGAGTGGAAGGGCGGCTGGCGTGCGATGCGGGAGTGCGGGGCGTGGCGGAGCAGGAGAGCGATGGTTGCGCGATGCAGGAGCGTGGGGCACGGCGGTGCGGGAGATCGATGGCCGCGCGAAGCGGGAGTGCGGGACGCGGCGGATGTCGCGGCGGAGCGGAAGCGCGATGGCCGTAAGACAAGGCGGCAGTTAGAGCAGCTGAACGGCAGCCGCGCGAGAACGGCAGTGCGAAAGGGCTGAAGGGCTGAGGGGGATGCGGGGCTGAGCCAGAAAAGATGCGAGCGGGCTCAGTCCGTGATCCGGCCCAGCCACTCGCCCATCAACGCCTTCTCCGCCTCGCTCAACACCGACACCTGCGGCAACACCGCCCGCAAAGCCGTCGCCGCGGCAGCCGGTCCAGGGGCGCGGGACACCGGCCGATCCGTGCTTATCGCGGCGATCACCGCCTCTCGGGCCGCGATCGAAATCGTCAGGTCGCGGGACTCCGGCGGAGTGCCGATCAGGCTCAACGTCGCCCCGGACCCGGCAGCGTGGATCAAAGCCGCCGCCAGGGTTTCCGGCACTCGGAGCCGTCCGGCTGAGGCGATGCGGCTGACTCGGGCCGAGAGGATCTCCAGCGACTTCTCCAGCGCGGGAGAAGGACCGGGACGGGTGGTCATCAGCCGGTACAACGCGGGGTTGGCCAGGCCGAACTCCAGGTGCTGGTCCCAGCCCCGCCGCAGGTCCTCGAGCGGATCGTCTGCGGGGGGCTGGGCCGTTTTCGCTTCCAGATAGTCCGCGTAGCCCTGGACGGTGATGGCGTCCAGCAGGCCGTCCTTGTCGCCGAACAGTCGATAAATCGTCGGCGGCTGGACGCCTGCCGCGGAGCTCACCGCGCGGGTCGACACCGCGTCCGGGCCGCCGGTGGACAGCAGGTCCAGGGCGGCGGCGATGATCCGGGCGCGGGCGTCGTCGGGCATGTTATCGACGATAACAGGCCGGTGATTCCAGTGAAATCAGACGCGTCCGGCGATCCGGCGGCGGCGGGCGACCTCGGCCAGCAGCACGCCGGCGGCGACCGAGGCGTTCAGCGATTCCACGCCTGCCGCCATCGGGATCGACACTGTCGCGTCGCAGGTCTCGCGGACCAGCCGCGAAAGGCCGCGGCCTTCCGAGCCGAGCACGATGACCAGCGGGTCCGCTGCCAGGTCGAGGGCGTCGATGTCGACCGTGCCGTCCGCGTCGAGGCCGACGATCATCAGGCCCTTCGAAGCCCACGCGCGCAGCTGGCGGGTGAGGTTCGTGGCGACCGCGATCGGCAGCTTCGCCGCGGTGCCGGCGCTGGTACGCCACGCGACCGCGGTCATTCCGGCGCTGCGGCGTTCCGGCAGCAGCACGCCCTGCGCACCGAACGCCGCGGCGGACCGGATCACCGCGCCCAGGTTGCGCGGGTCGGTGACGCCGTCGAGCGCGACGAACAGCGGGGTGTTGCCCGAGTCGCGCGCGGCCTCCATCAGGTCGTCCGGGTGCGCGTACTCGAACGGCGGCACCTGCAGGCCGAGGCCCTGGTGCATCGCGCGGTTGGTCTTGCGGTCCAGCTCCTCGCGCGGGATCTCCAGGATCGAGATGCCCTTGTCGCCCGCGAGCCGGACGGCCTCGTTGACCCGGTCGTCGATGTCGATGTTGAGCGCGACGTACAGCGCCGTGCCCGGCACGTCCGCGCGCAGCGCCTCGACGACCGGGTTGCGGCCGGCGATCAGCTCCGGCCGGTCGGCCTTCTTCTGCCGGGCCTGGTCACGCTTGGTGGCGGCGTTGGCAGCGCGGTACGCCTTGTGCCCGGGCCGGTCCTCGGCCTTCGGGGTCGGGCCCTTGCCCTCGAGCGCCTTGCGCCGCTGCCCGCCCGAACCGACGACGGCGCCCTTCTTGGTGCCGGTCTTGCGGATGGCACCTTTGCGCTGTGAGTTGCCTGCCATGAATCCTCAATCTCTGCTGCCGCGAAGGAAGTCAGGAGTTCCTGACTGTCCATTGCGGACCGTTCGGGGTGTCTTCCACCGCGATCCCGGCCGCCACGAGACGGTCGCGGGCGGCGTCCGCGCGGGCGAAGTCCTTCGCCGCACGGGCCTCCTGGCGTTCGGCCAGCAGGGCTTCCACGAGCGTGCCCAGCGCGTCGCGGACGGGAGTGTCCGAGCCGCCGTCCGCCCAGTCCGGCGACAGCGGGTCGATGCCGAGCACGCCGGTCATCCCGCGGACCGTGCCGGCCAATTCGAGTGCCTTCGTGGTGTCGCCGCCGTCGAGGGCGGCGTTACCGTCGCGGACCGTGTTGTGCACCACGGCGAACGCCGCCGGGGTGGCCAGGTCGTCGTCCATCGCCGCGGCGAACTCCGCCGGAACCTCGCCCGCCGAGACCGTGCCCGCCGACTCCGCCCGGCGCAGGAACGCCTCGATCCGCCGGTAGCCCTGCGCGGCTTCGGAAACCGCGCCCTCGGAGTACTCGACCGTGGACCGGTAGTGCGGCTGCACCAGGTAGTAGCGCAGTTCGGGCGCACGGTAGCGCTCCAGCATCGCCGGGATCGCGACCGTGTTGCCCAGCGACTTCGACATCTTCTCGCCGGACATGGTCACCCACGCGTTGTGCAGCCAGTAGCGGGCGAACCCGTCGCCGGCCGCGTTCGACTGCGCGCGCTCGTTCTCGTGGTGCGGGAACACCAGGTCGACGCCGCCGCCGTGGATGTCGAACTCGGCGCCGAGGTAGTTGGTCGCCATCGCCGAGCACTCCAGGTGCCAGCCAGGCCGCCCGTCGCCCCACGGCGTGGGCCACGACGGCTCGCCCGGCTTCGCGCTCTTCCACAGGGTGAAGTCGCGCGAATCACGCTTGCCGCGGGTGGGCGTCTCGCCCTGCTGGACCTCGTCGAGCTGCTGCCCGGAGAGCGTGCCGTACTCCGGGAACGACTTCACCGAGAAGTACACGTCGCCGTCGACGGCGTACGCGTGCCCGGCTTCGATCAGCCGATCCATCAGCTGGACCATCTGAGTGACGTGCCCGGTCGCGCGCGGCGTGACCGACGGCGGAAGGCAGCCGAGATCCTCGTACGCCTTCTCGAACGCACGCTCGTGCGTCGCCGCCCATTCCCACCACGGCCGTCCGGCGTCGGCGGCCTTGGCGAGGATCTTGTCGTCGATGTCGGTGACGTTGCGGACCAGCAGCACGTCCAGTCCACTGTGGAGCAGCCAGCGGCGGAGCACGTCGTAATTCAGCATGCCCCGGACGTGCCCGATATGCGGTACTCCCTGCACGGTGGCCCCACACACGTAGATCGACGCCGTTCCGCTGCGGACGGGAGAGAACTCCCGGGGGGCACGGGTCGCGGTGTCGTACAGGTGCAAAGCCACGAGGTAAAGGGTACCGGGAGCACTGTGGGAGACGTCGCAGACGTCAGAGCACGCCGTGCTCCCGCAACACGCCTAGCAGCGCGTCCGGCCGTTCCGCCGTGGGCAGCGGGTCGACCAGGGCGAACTGGCAGCCCAGCGCACGGGCGCCGCCGTCGGCCTCTTCGCTGTCGCCGACCATCAGCGTCTCCTCGGCGCGCACGCCGAGCCGCTCGATGGCCGTCTGGAAGATCTCCGGCTCCGGCTTCACGGCTCCGACCTCGAAGGACAGGGTGAATTCGGCGACGTGCGCGTCCCAGCCGCGCTGGCCGAACGCGGGCCGGATGTCGAACGCGATGTTGCTCAGCACGCCCGCCTTGCGCCCGCTGCTCGCGACGGCCTTCAGCGCGGCCTCGGTGTCCGGGTACGGCGTCCACTGGTCAGGCGCGATGAGCTGCGCGTACAGCGCCTCGGCCTGGTCGCGCCGGGGCACGCCGGACAGCCGCAGGACCTCGAGGTACACCTTCCGGTGCAGCTCCGGGTCGCGGTCGCGGTTGTGCCAGGCGTGCAGGTGCTCCTCGTCCAGTTCGACAGACTGCTCGACCGGCGCGGTCATCCGCCGCATCAGCTCGGTCTGGGCTTCGACGTCGAGCGCCGAACCGTCGTCGTCGCGTACGTCGTCGAGCCAGCCGTCCTGCTGCTCAAGCCGGAAAAGAGTGCCGGAGAAATCGAACAACACCGCGTTGATGGCCACGCGCCAACCCTATCGGGCATTCCGGGTGCGATGCCGCCCGTTTGTGGTCCCCAGCTCATCCAGCCGGGACGTACAGCTCCACGAACTCCGGCGTCGCGTCGAGCCGGACCTTCAGGATCGGCACCGCCTTGTTCACCGGGTCGCCGCGGTCGTCGAACGAGATCATGCCGCTCGCTCCCGGTACCGCGGACTGTCCGTGCAGCCGGTTCCTGGCCTGCAGCACGTCCTGCGCGGTGACCTGCTCCGGCGACACCCGCGGGATGCCCCGGATGGCCCAGACCACGGTCAGCAGCGCGTCGTGCGCCAGGATCGCGATGCCGTCGTCCAGCCGCTCCCGGGGGAAGACCGCCGTGAAGCAGCCATCGCACCCTGGTTCTTCGAAGCTCGCGACGGCCGCCTTGTTGAACGACTCCGGATGGTCGCGCCAGGCCTGCGGGTGCGCGAGCCCGGGCGCGAGCACGGTGACGTTCGCCTGGAGGCCGCGGCGCATTTCCGGACCGGGCGGGCCGACCTGGGCGAGGTCGCCGGTCAGCACAGTCAGGTGCTTGTCGAGACACGGTCGCTGGGCGAGCTGCGCGACGAACGACTTCAGGTGGTCCTCGCGGCCGGCGAAGTAGACGACGTCCGGGTTGTCGCCGCAGATGTTGGGCATCATCTGCAGGAACGTGTTCTCGATGCCGGGCAGGCTGGAGTCGTAGGACTCGGTGCGCCCGACGATCCGGTGCGTGGCGTCGGCGAACGTCTTGGTGAACGCCGTGGCCAGCGTCTTCGGGTAGAGATCGCCGGGGTTCTGGTCCTGCACGACGGTGGCGGTGTGCGCGGTCGGCTTCACGTAGCCGGCCATCGAACTGCCGTATGTCGAGCTGGTCGGGGACACCCGCAGGAACCCGGGGATCTGCGAGAACTCGTCGGCGGCCAGGTGCGAGGCGACGACCGGGACGCGGTGGTCGGACAGTTTCTGGATGGCGCCCCGCGCGGTGTCGAGGCTCAGCCCGATCCCGGTCACGCCCACGATCCGGTCCGCTCCGGTGCGGCCGATCAGGTCGTCGACCACCGGCTCCCACTGTTTGAGCTGGCTGCCGGGGTTCGCGAGCAGCAGCCGGATGAGCGGCACGCTGCCCCACGACTGCGTTTTGTTGGCCCGGTGCTGTGCGACATACGCTCCTTCGAGCTGATGCCGCACCCATTCGCGGGAAAGAATGTCGTGGTCGGTGAGCGTCATCGGCAGCAGCACCGCGATCGTCACGTACGGTTTGCCGGAGCCGACGGTTTCGGTATTTTCCTGATGAATTCTGTTTTCCACATCAGCGAGGTCGGGTGAGAACACGAATTCGCCGTCAGTCGTGCCGATGCATTCGGAATTCTCACCGCGCTCCTCGACGCCGGCACCGCACGTGCGATTCGCCTCGCTGATCGCCGGGACCACGACGAACGCCGCGACGACGATGACCGCGACCAGCAGCGCAGCGCCGCCGCCCCACAGCCACTTCGCCCAGGTCGGCCTCGGCGGCTTGATCCGTTGCGTCATCGGTAGCGCTCCGCTCGCTCGTGCAGCAGCATCGATCCTCGTCCCCGGCCTTGGGCCAGATGGTGGAATCCGCTCTCGATCGTGGCGTTGAGGGTGCCGCCCGGGTCACCGAGCGGATCGCGCGCCAGCCACAGCGAAACGACCAGCCACGCCACGGTGGTCTCCAGTTCGCCTTGCCATTCCCCGACGTGCTGCTGCACCTGCGTGTACGGATCCGCGTTCTCGACCAGGCGGTTGGGCGCGGCGGTGATCGTGTCCAGTTCGGCGAGCCACGCCTCCGCGGTCGGCACGTCGAACTCGGCGTGCGCTGCGGCGAGCGGCTTGCACAGATGCGTCACGACCGCGTCGACGTTTTCGAGCGCCAGATCGTGGTAGCGCGCGGCGGCGACCCGGCCGTTCTTCTCGTAGAAATCGCGGCAGCGGGTGTGCACCTTCTCCCAGCTCAACGGGTGATCGTCGGCGCGCGTGGCCAGCTTCCGCAGCAGCAGCCGGCGCAGCCACGGGTGCAGGACGTAGCGCGACGGATCGTCCGGATCCGCCCGCAGCCACAGCTGGTCGGCGAGCTGCTTGAACAGCGGTCCCTCGCCCATCGGGTTGCGCAGATCAAGAATTTCCTTGTGGAACAGCATTTCCACGTCGACCGCGGCGCTCGCGGTGACGAGTTCCTGGCGGCTCGCGGTCGAAAAGTCCTGCAGCAGGTAGTCGCACATCTCGGCGAGCAAAGTGGAATCGCTGCCGTCTTCCGCGGTTACCTTGGTGTACAAGGCTTCCCGCAATGTGTTCGGGTTGGAAGGCTCATACCGCGCGGCGACAGTGTGCAGCACCTCCCGCACTGCGCCGGGATGTCCGTCGGTGAGCCGGGACAGGAATCGCGGCAGCCGCGACGTCGGATGCACGTCGTGCGCGGCGGCGACATCGACGACGTCGCCGCTGGAAAGCGCGCCGAGTTCCAGCAGGTACCACGGAGACCAGCGGTTGTCCGGCTGGCCGGGGATCCAATCGGTCTCCACGTGCGCGGGCAGCCGCGGCACCGGCCATTCGAGACCGCTCGTCCGATGCTCCGGGTTCCGGCGGATTTCCCGGTCGCTGGCGGGATGCGCGGTGACCATCGACCAGCTTTCGCCCCAGTCCGGATTCCACGTCCGGCTCGTCGCGATCACCACCAGCGGATCGGCCTCGTCCGGCGTGTGCCTGCGCGATTCGGCGAGCGCGCGCAAGAAGTCCTGCCCGCCCTTCGTGTGCGCGTTGTCCAGCAATACCAGGCAATTCATCGTCCGGCGGGTGCCGGAGAGGCCGGAGTACGCGCGGCGCAGATCGGCGAGGAACGCGTCGCAGATGATCGCGTCGACCGCCGCCCGGTCGTCCTCGTCGCCGTGCGCGTGCTTGGCGATCTCGATCAGGAAGTCCTGGTGATTGCCGTGCCCGGTCGGCATGGCCTTGACCTTGCCCATCAGCCGCCGCCGGTCGTACCAGCTGAGCCCGCGCAGCAGCAGTTCGGTCGCCTCGTTCCAGCCGGGAAGGCTGTTGCCGGAGGTGACCCCGCCGACGAGCTTGACGACGTCCACGATCGCGTCGCGATTGCGTTCCAGCGGCTGGTTTTTCGCGATCAGGTCCCGGAGCTTGCGCAGCGCGGCCCTGCGGTCGCCGAGTTCGACCGGCGCGCTGAGCACGAGCATGCATAGCCACAGCCGGGGAAACGCGATACGGCCGAATTGCCGCCATTGCCTGCCGAGATCGAAAGCCAAGTGGCCCAGCAGTTCCCTCGGTTGAATCTGCTCCCAGTCGCGTCGCTCGAAATCGACGAGCGCGTGCGGGATGTCCTCGCAGCGGGTGCGCAATTCCTCCAGCAGCGCTGACTTCCCGGAGCCGCGCACGCCTAGCGCCACCGCGATCGGCAGTGGTCTGCTCTGTCCTCCCGGACGGCTCAGCAGTTCTTCGACCAGCCTTCCGGTGATCGAACGTACTCCGGACAAGCGATGCGCATCGACGGGCATCGTCCCCCTTTGGCCCGGGCGGCCCCGCTCCCTGCCGCCGCAAACGTCGCGGAATAACTATAATGAGCCGCCGGTAGCCGCGCAGAAGTTAGCGGAGATCTTTGCCCGATCGGCGAAGATCGTTTTCCCGGGCCGTGTTGTTCTCGCTGGTCAAGTATCCGGGAAAATGGAATATCACGATTTCCCGCACGAGCGCATTTCGCTCAGCCGCGCACCAGCAGCGCGGTCGCGACCGCCGCGATGCCCTCGCCGCGACCGGTGAGCCCGAGCCCGTCCGACGTCGTCCCCGAGACGCTCACCGGCCCGCCGATCGCGTCGCTCAGCACCTGCTGCGCCTCGTCGCGCCGCTTCCCGATCCGCGGGTGGTTGCCGATGACCTGCACGGTCGCGTTGGCTACCTGCCAGCCCTCCGCCCGCAGCAACGCGCGCACCTCCACGAGCATGTCGGTGCCGTGCGCGCCGTCCATGCGCGGATCGCCGGTGCCGAATACCGCCCCGAGGTCGCCGAGACCGGCGGCGGACAGCAGGGCGTCGCACAGGGCGTGCGCCGCGACGTCGCCGTCCGAGTGGCCCGCACAGCCGTCGACTCCGGGCCACTGCAAGCCGGCCATCCAGCATTCCCGGCCCGGCTCGACCGGATGGACGTCGACGCCGTTGCCTACCCGCAGATCGGTCACAGGGGGTCCTCTCGGTCCCCGCCCGCGACGAGCGCCTCGGCGAGGGTCAGTTCGAAGGCGCTCGCGACGCGCATCGCGTCCGGATCGCCGGGGACGGTGGCCGCGCCCGCGGTGTCGGCGAGACCGGGGTCAGCGGAATCGGCGAGCGCGGAGCGGAATGCGGAAAGGGAAAAACCAACCGGGGTTTGTGCGCTGCGGAGTCCGTCGCGATCCACCGTGGCGGTGACAATTCCGGTTTCGTCAGTGGTTTTCACCGTGTCGGACATCGGCAGCACCGGAACCGCGACGGGCGCGCCGTCCCGGACCGCGGCCAGCACGCGCTGGACCGTCCGTTGTGGAGTGAACGCCCGCAGCGCGTCGTGCACCAGCACGACGGCGTCGGGGGAAAGAAGCGGCTCGACGGCGGCGAATGCCTGCCGGAGCGAAGCGCCGGGAACGACCCGGCAATCGAGGCCGCTCAGAGCCTCTGAAAACGACTTCGCACACCGCTCGGGGGCTGCGGCGACCACCAGATCGATCTCCGGTGTGCCGAGCAGCCCCCGCACGGTGTGCGTGAGTAGTGCTGCACCACCGACCGCCGTGAGCGCGAGCTCGGGATCGGCCGGACGGTGCGCGACAGTCACGAACGCGACACTGAGCACCTGTGGGTTCATCAGGTCGTGATCGTAGGGAACCGGTTGCCTCGGCGGCGAACCGGAGGACCCAGGGTCAGACCGTCGCGGTCTCTAGAACCTCGTCGAGGAGCGTTTCCGCCTTGCCCTCGTCGGTGCCCTCCGCGAGCGCGAGCTCGCTGACCAGGATTTGCCGTGCCTTCGCCAGCATGCGTTTCTCGCCGGCTGAAAGTCCGCGGTCCTTTTCTCGCCGCCAGAGGTCGCGCACCACTTCGGCCACCTTGTTCACATCGCCCGAGGCGAGCTTCTCCAGGTTGGCCTTGTACCGACGAGACCAGTTCGTGGGCTCTTCGGTGTGCGGAGCACGCAGAACATCGAAGACCTTGTCCAGTCCTTCTTGCCCGACGACATCGCGTACGCCGACGATCTCGGCGTTGTCAGCGGGCACGCGAACCGTAAGATCCCCTTGCGCGACTTTGAGGACGAGGTACTTCTTTTCCTCGCCCTTGATCACGCGGGTCTCGATGGCTTCGATGAGTGCGGCACCGTGGTGCGGGTAGACGACGGTCTCTCCGACCTTGAAAACCATGTGTCCTCTGCCCCTTTCGCTGACTCCATCCTATCACGGCTGTTCGGCGGCCACCTAGCGACCCGGGATCGTCGTCGCAGGTCAGCGGCCTGAGCAGGGCTTGACAAACCGGTTTTCGCCGTGCTCATGCAGGTGAGCCGACAGCGCCCCGACCGGCACCGTGGGATCCTTTGTGGACAGTCGATCGGCCGGGAACGCACACCGGTTCCGCGCGCGAAGAACCGCCCGGCTAGTCTTCGGGAAGGACGAGGCCGTGAAAGGGAAGGACTCTGACGTGAGGCTGCAGAATCGCCGCGTGCTCGGCGCAGGCGTGTCGGCGCTCGGCGCCGCACTCGTGCTCGCCGGTTGCGGAGCCGGTCAGATCACCCAGACCGACACCCAGCAGCCCGCCGTCAACGGCACCTACGCCCAGGTGAAGACGATCGTGCTCCGCAACGTCGCGGTGCAGTACCCGGCGCAGGGCCCCGGCTACGCGGCCGGTTCGCCCGCCCCGCTCACGCTGACTGTCGTCAACCAGGGCCAGAAGGACGACAAGCTCGTCTCCGTGACGTCCGAGGGCGCAACCGGGCCCGCCCAGATTTCCGGCGACTCGGCCATCGTCGCCGGCCACTCGCTCGTGATCGGCCCGGCCGACGCGGTCGAGCAGGGCGCTCCGGCGCAGCCGGAATCGGCCAACAGCACGCCGGCCTCCGAGACCAACTCGGCCGCCAACGGCGCGCCCAGCTCGGCCCCGGGCTCGGCCTCGAACAGCGCGTCGAACTCCGCCCCCAACTCGGCGTCGAACGCGCCGCAGGCGGGCGAGAACGGCGGCGCGGCGAGCCAGCTCGGCACCGGCAAGGTCGTGCTGCAGGGCCTCAAGCAGCCGCTGTGGCCGGGCGCGACGATCAAGGTCACCTTCACCTTCCAGAACGCCGGCCCGATCGTGGTCGAGCTGCCGGTCGCCGCGCCGGCGCACCCGCGCTCCTGATCGCCGCCGCGTTTCTGTCGGTGCCCGCCGATAGCCTCGCGGCGTGGTGAAGAAGAGCAACACCGTCCACCGGTGCGCGGAATGCGGGTACGAAACGGCTAAGTGGCTCGGCCGCTGCCCGGAATGCCAGGCGTGGGGCACGCTCGAGGAGCGCGGCTCCGCGAAACCGGCGATCGCGCGGGTGGCCGCCGGAGCGCCGAGCGCGCCCGCGAGGCCGATCGCCGAGGTGGACGTCGAGGCGGCCCGGGCGAAGGCCACCGGCGTGCCGGAGCTGGACCGCGTGCTCGGCGGCGGGCTCGTGCCCGGCGCGGTCGCGCTGCTGGCGGGCGAACCCGGGGTCGGCAAGTCCACGCTGCTGCTCGAAGTCGCCTATCAATGGGCGGTCACGGCCGGGCGTTCGCTGTACGTCACGGGCGAGGAATCCGCGGGACAGGTCCGGCTGCGCGCCGAGCGCACCGGCAATGTGCACGGTGAGATGTACCTCGCCGCGGAGAGCGACCTGTCCGCGATCCTCGGGCACGTCGACGCGGTGAAGCCGGGCGTGCTGATCGTCGATTCGGTCCAGACCATGGCGTCGCCGCAGGTCGAGGGCTCGCCGGGCGGGGTGACGCAGGTCCGCGCGGTCACCTCCGGGCTCGTCGCGCTGGCCAAGGAACGCGGGCTGCCGGTCGTGCTCGTGGGACATGTCACGAAGGACGGGTCGGTCGCCGGTCCGCGCGTGCTGGAGCACCTGGTGGACGTGGTGCTGCAATTCGAGGGCGACAAGCATTCCACGCTGCGGATGGTGCGCGGCATCAAGAACCGGTTCGGCGCGGCGGACGAGATCGGCTGTTTCGAGCTCACCGAGGAAGGCATCGTCGGCGTGCCGGACCCGTCCGGCCTGTTCCTGAGCCGGACGGCGGAGCCGGTGCCGGGCACCGCGGTCACCGTCGCGGTCGAAGGGAAACGGCCGCTGCTGGGCGAGGTGCAGGCGCTGGTGTCGAGCAGCGGGATGCCGCAGCCGCGACGCGCGGTGAGCGGCCTCGATTCGGCGCGGATCGCCATGGTGCTCGCCGTGATGGAAAAACGCGGCCGGATGAAGCTGGGCGACAAGGACGTCTACGTCGCCACGGTCGGCGGCATGAAGATCACCGAGCCCGCGATCGACCTGGCGCTGGTGCTCGCGCTGACCTCCTCACTGCACGACGTGGCCCTGTCGCCGCGATTGGTGGCGGTGGGCGAAGTCGGGCTGGCGGGCGAAATCCGGCGGGTGCCGAACGTCGCCCGCCGGCTGGCCGAGGCGGCCCGGCTGGGCTTCACGCACGCGTTGGTGCCGCCGGATTCCGGCAAGCTCCCGGACGGCATCCGGGTGCTGGAGGTGCCCGACGTGGCGAGCGCGCTCAACGCGGCGAATCACGCGAAATGATCAGTCTCCCGCCCGATCGGTCGTCTCGGAGGAGAACTGGGCGGAGCTGACCAAGGTGCCGGGCGCGAAGCCGGTGACGGTGCTCGTGGAGAGCACCTGGATGTCGGTGAGCTGAAGCCGCGTCGCGTCGACTGAGACGAGCATTTTGTACGGGCCGGTGAACACCGCGTACTGCGTGAAGCCCGGACCGGTCTGCACCCGCTGGAAGCCGAGCGTCGGGTCGTCCATCGCTTTCATGAAGGCGACCCGCAGCTCGCGCGACGCGTACCCGGAAGCGAGCACGTTCAGGATCATCCCGGTCGCCGACGGATAGCTGATGCGGCTAGGGACCTTCGGAGTGCCGTAAGCCAACGGCTGTGGCAGTGGCCCGTCGCCGATGGGCGACAGCGCCGGAGGGATGCGGTCCTTCAGGAGGCGATTGGCCAGGCTGTTGGGGTCGGTCGGCAGGCTCGCGACGAATTCCGGGGTCGGCAGGGACCAGCCCACAGTGCCGGCGGGTGAATCTCCGCTGGGAACGCGGAAGTCGGGCGTGAACCGCCCGCCGGGCGCGGACTGCTCGGCCTGGGACGGCCCGGGCAATTTCGCGCTGTCCCGGGGCTCCCCGCCGAGCAGCGTCGGCGGTTCGGCCCGGGTCCAGCGGCGTTTCCAGATTCCGGTCGGGTCGGCCGGGATCCACAGGTCCACCTGGTCCCGAACCCTGAACACACTGGTCCCGTTCACCAACGCGGTGCGGCTGTACTTGGTCACGACGTGGTTGAACGGCGCGCCCGCTTCGCGGCCGTCCGTAGCGGAGCCTGGGCCCGCGGGAGCCAGCGTCGACGGTGCGCTGGCCAGTTCCCGCACCACGACCACGCCGCCGGTGACGAGCGCGACCGCCGCGGCGACCGCGATCCATCGCCACGCGCCGGAGCGCTGTTTTCGTTGCGGGACAACGGGTTCATCCGATTCGCTCACTGCCGCGGCGGCCCGCATCATGCGCGCGCGGGCCCGGTCGAGTTCGGCGCGGTCGGTGGTCGCCTCGTGCGGATGCAGCGCGGCGAGAGCCTCGTCGAGTTCGGCGTCGGACCACAGATGCCGCACGGTGTCGTCGTTCACTGTTCCTTCGCCTCCTCGCGGCTCGATGCGCCTGGATTGGTGCGCAGCCATCTGCGGATCCGGTGCAGTCTCGAACGCACGGTGCCCGGCGGGATGCCGAGCGCCTCGGCGACTTCGACCGGTTCCAGCCCGGCCACGAGACCAGCAGCAGCGTGTCGCGATCGGCGACGCTCAGCTTCGCGAGCGCGCCGGCCAGCTGTACCGTGCGGGCCTGCGCGTCCACCTGCTCGGCGACCCGGGTGTCGTGCCCGCCGTGGCCGCGGTCGCTGGAATTCGCGAGCCGCGCGGTGGCCCGCAGCGCCCGGGTTTCGCTGCGGACGTGATGGCGCAGCAGGTTCGTCGCGATCCCGTACAGCCACGAGCGCGCGGTACCTAGCTCCGGCTGATACGACTCCCGGCGGCGCAGCGCGACGAGGAACGTCTCGGCGACGAGGTCGTGCGCCGTGTCCGGGCCGACGCGGCGCGCGAGGTAGCGGTGCATGGTCGCCGCGTGCGCGTCGAACAGCCGCCCGAACGCCGGGGCCGGATCGGGTCCGCCCAGGTCGGGGCGGTCCTGCGGGCCGGTCGCCACCGGCTCGGGACCGTCATGGGTCACCTGCATGCCTGTTCTTGCCCGCAGGACGGACGAGCGTTCACGACCTCACCAGATGGGGTGGTCGCTGAACTTCTCCAGCGTGCTCACCGACGGCCGGACGAACCAGAGCCCGGCGCTGTAGCCGATCAGGCCGATGGCGAAATTCGCGAACGTCGCGAGCAGTTCGGTGAAGCCGAGCTTGCCGTGGTTGCCCCAGAGATCCACCAGCGCGGACACCCCGAGCGCGATCAGGCAGCTGATCGACAGCGCGGTGAAACAGGCGGCCAGCGCCGCGCGCGTGCCGCGGGCCCGGGCGATCACCAGGTAGTCGCCCTGCAGACAGCGGCGCGCGGACAACACCACCACGGCGGTGGCGAGCACGGACAGCATCGGCAGCAGCAGGGCGGCGAGACCGAGCAGGCCGCGGGGCAGGCTGTGCCCGTGCAGCGGACGGTTCACGAGCACGGTGATGCCGAAAACGAGCAGCGTGCCGATCGCCAGCGAAACCCCGATGACCACGGACGCGACGCGCACCCGGGCGGCGAACAACGGCGGCAGCGGGGCGTACTCCGCGGACTGCTGCCCGTAGTACTGCTTCACCGCATCACCTCCGCGCCGGCAACCCGAACGAACGTGCAAATGCTCGTGAAGACCACCTTAACGGAATGCGATTCCGGCAAGGCGGCCTTCACGGCACTTGTCACCGAGGCGTGCTAACGGGCTTGCCTGATCAAGCCTTCTCGGCCAGCAGATTCGCGCACCGGATCAGGCCGATGTGCGAGTACGCCTGCGGGTGGTTGCCGAGCGAGCGCTCCGCGACCGGGTCGAACTGCTCCGGCAGCAGCCCGGTCGGGCCCGCCGCGCCGACGATCTGCGCGAACAGCTCCTCGGCCTCGTTGCGCCGCCCGGTGCACAGGTACGCCTCGATCAGCCAGGCCGCGCAGATGTGGAAGCCGCCCTCGCCGCCGGGGAGGCCGTCGTCGCGCCGGTAGCGGTACACCGTGGAACCGCTGCGGAGCTCGGCCTCGATCGCCGTCACGGTCTTCTGGAACCGCTCGTCCGCCGGGTCGATCAGGCCGGTCAGGCCCACGAACAGGGACGCCGCGTCGAGGTCGGTGCCGTCGTAGGCGGTGGTGAACGCCTGCACCTCGTCGTTCCAGCCGTGCTCGAGCACGTCGGCCTTGATCCGGTCGCGCAGCTGAGGCCAGGCTCCCGGGACGCCGCGGCCGTACTCGTCGCCGAGGCGCACCGCGCGGTCGATGGTCACCCAGCACATCACCCGCGAGTACACCCGGTGCCGCGGCACGTGCCGCTCTTCCCAGATGCCGTGGTCCGGCTCGTTCCAGCGCCGCGTGACGGCCTCGGCCATCGCGCGGACCATCTGCCAGTCCTCGTCGCGCAGTTCGCCGCGGACCTTCGCCAGCGTCGCGACCAGCTCCACGACCGGGCCGAACACGTCGAGCTGCACCTGGTGGTTGGCCAGGTTGCCGACGCGCACCGGCCGCGAACCGGCGTACCCGGGCAGCGATTCGATGACCGCCTCCGCGCCGATGACGCTGCCGGCCAGCGTGTACAGCGGGTGCAGCCGCTCCGGGCCGGCCAGCGTGGCGAGCACGCCGTGCAGCCACTTCAGGTAGCCCTCGGCCTCCTCGTGCGAACCGAGGTGCACCAGCTCGCGCACGGTCATCGCGGCGTCGCGGATCCAGCAGTAGCGGTAGTCCCAGTTGCGGACCCCGCCGATCTCCTCCGGAAGCGACGACGTCGCGGCGGCCAGCACGCCGCCGGTGTCGGTGTTGACCAGCCCGCGCAGGGTCAGCGCGGAACGGCGCACCAGTTCGGTCTGGACGGTCGGCAGCTTGAGCTTCGCCGCCCAGTCGCTCCAGTACCGGCCCGCCCGGTCCCGGCGGTCCACTTCGGACAGTTCGTGGGCGGTGAAATCCGTGGTGCCGCAACGCAATTCGAGCACCACCGGCTGCTCCGGAGCCGGCTGGACGAGCGCGGTCGCGGTGTCCTGCAGGCCGTCGGAGGTGATCGACCATTCGACCCCCGGCGAGCGCAGCACGAACGGCTCCGACGTGCCCAGCACGCGCAGGCCCTCGGCCTCCGCGACCAGCTTCACCGGCACGCCGCCGAATTCCGGCCGCGGCGCGAACACGACCTGCGCCACCGCTTCGCCGGAGACCACGCGCACGAGGTCGGTGCGGTGCCCGGGGCTTTCCGGTTCGAGGTAGTCCGTGACGAGCAGCCGCGACCAGCGGGTCTCGACCGTCATCGTGTTCGGCAGGTACCGCTGCCCGAGCGGGAGCCCGTTGCGGTGCGGTTTGATCGAGAAGTGCCCGGCCCCGGGGCCGCCGAGCAGGTCGGCGAACACCGCGGGGGCGTCCGGGCCGGGGTGGCACAGCCAGGTCAGCTTCGCGTCCGGCGTCACCAGCGCGACCGAGCGCTCGTTGGCCAGCAGCGACAGCCGCTCGATCGGCGTCGCGGACTCGCCGTAGAGCCAGTTGCGCCGCTCTTCCAGCAGGAACGCGAGCACCATCGCGACGTCGACGGTGTCGGGCACGTGGTACTCGGCGAGCGATTCGCCGTCGCCGACCTTGATGCCGAGGTCCGGCCCGGCCAGCCGGGCGAACGCCTTCTCGTCGGTGACGTCGTCGCCGAGGAACACCGCCGCGGTGGCCCCGACCTGGTGGCGAAGGGTGTCGAGGGCGTTGCCCTTGTCGGTCTTCACGACCGCCAGCTCGACGACTTCCTTGCCGTCCGTGGTCGTGACGCCTTCCCACTTCGCCGGGCCTTCGTGCACGTCCGAGAGGACGCGCCGGCCCGCGTTGTGCTCGGCGCGGCGCACATGCACCGCGATGCTCGCCGGCTTGACCTCGAGCGACACCCCCGGCACGTCGAGCACCAGCTGTTCCAGCTCGTGTTCGAGCCGCCGGTGCAGCGCCTTCGCGTCCTCGTCGAGCGCGTGGATGAAGCCGATGTCGAACTCGGATCCGTGACTGCCGACCAGGTTCACTTCGGACGGCAGCCGCGACAGCGTCGCGAGGTCCCGAAGAGCCCGGCCGGAGATCACGGCGGTGGTCGTTTCGTGCAGGCCGGCGAGAGATCTCAAC
This sequence comes from Amycolatopsis sp. NPDC059235, assembly GCF_042754125.1. Taxonomy (NCBI): domain Bacteria; kingdom Bacillati; phylum Actinomycetota; class Actinomycetes; order Pseudonocardiales; family Pseudonocardiaceae; genus Amycolatopsis; species Amycolatopsis sp. NPDC059235. The sequence continues at coordinate 97,366 of NZ_JBHZAG010000013.1, read as the reverse complement.
GCGCCCACGGACTCAGGCAGCGGCCGCGCCTCGTCCGGGTTCGCGGTGATGGGGGCCAACGTGCCGTCGTAGTCGCAGGCGACCAGCAGGCGCGGGGTACGGGCGATCTGCACGATCGCGCGCCGTAGCTCCGCGGGCAACGCCTCGGCGGTCAACACTCCTCCTCAGGAGGTCCAGCGCGGTACGGGGGAGGGGGTCAGTCGGCCGGTTCGGCACCCAGCGCCTGGAGGAACGAACGCGCCCACCGGTCGACGTCGTGGGTGAGGACCTGTCGACGCATGGCGCGCATCCTGCGTCGGCCCTCGGCGGGGTCGAGCGTAATGGCAGCCTCCAACGCGTTCTTCACCCCGTCCAGATCGTGCGGGTTGACGAGGAAAGCGCTGGTCAGTTCGGCCGCCGCGCCGGCGAACTCGCTCAGCACCAGCGCGCCGCCCAGATCCGGCCGGCACGCGACGTACTCCTTGCAGACGAGATTCATCCCGTCGCGCAGCGGAGTCACCACCATGACGTCGGCCGCGGAGAAGAAGGCGGCCAGCTCGGTGCGGTTCACGGATTGGTGCAAATAGTGCACGACCGGGTGGCCGACGCGGGCGAACTCGCCGTTGATCCGGCCGACCATCTGCTCGATCTCGCCGCGCATCCGCTGGTAGTGCTCGACGCGTTCGCGGCTCGGCGTGGCCAGCTGCACGAACGTGACGTCACCGGGTTCGAGCCGGCCCTCGTGCAGCAGTTCGTGCAGCGCTTGCAGCCGCAGGTCGATGCCCTTGGTGTAGTCGAGCCGGTCGACGCCCAGCAGCACCGCCTTGGGGTTGCCGAGGTCGCGCCGGATCTGCTTGGCGCGCTCGCCGACGCCCTTGCTGCGGGCGAGCGAGTCGAGGCCGGCCGCGTCGATGGAGATCGGGAACGCGCCGACGCGCACGGTGCGGTCGCCGACCTGCACCATGCCCGGCCGGGACCGGACGCCGACCGCGCCGCGGGTGGGTTCGAGGCCGACCAGCTGCCGGGCCAGCCACAGGAAGTTCTGCGCGCCGCCGGGCCGGTGGAAGCCGATCAGGTCCGCGCCGATCAGGCCGCGCACGATCTCCGCGCGCCACGGGAGCTGCATGAAGAGCTCGACCGGCGGGAACGGGATGTGCAGGAAGAAGCCGATGCGCAGGTCGGGCCGCAGCTCGCGGAGCATCCGGGGCACGAGCTGCAGCTGGTAGTCCTGGATCCACACAGTCGCGCCGTGCGCGGCGACGGTGGCGCTGGCCTCGGCGAAGCGGCGGTTGACCTTCACGTAGCTGTCCCACCACGCCCGGTCGAAAACCGGCCGCGCGACGACGTCGTGGTAGAGCGGCCAGAGCGTGGCGTTGGAGAAGCCCTCGTAGTAGTCGCGGACCTCGGCCGAGGTGAGCGACACCGGGTGCAGGACGAGCCCGTCGTCGTCGAACTCGTCCACCTCGACGTCCGGCACGCCCGGCCAGCCGACCCACGCGCCCTTGCGGGACCTGAGGAACGGTTCGAGCGCGGAGACCAGCCCGCCGGGACTGGCCGTCCAGCGCTGTTCCCCGTCCGCGGTCCGTTCGAGGTCGACGGGCAGCCGGTTGGCCACCACGACGAAATCCGCGGACGGTGCGCTTTTCTCCTCGGCGATCGCGTCAGTCACTCCAGCTGCTCCCTCGTCATCGGCGGGTCGCGGCCCCACTGGAAACCCTAGCGCGCGCGGAGTGACCGGCCGGTGACCAACTGGTTACTCCAAACGCCTTTCGGTCGGCTCCATCGGCCCGGCCAGCCGGGGCCCGGAGAGCTTGCGCTCGAGCCTGCCGAGCCCGGTGCGGACCGGCTGGGCGAGGTATTCGCCCAGTACAACGCCCGCCGCGAGGGCGAGCCCGACGGCGACCGCGGTCATCAGGGTGGAGATGTTGCCGCCTGGCGACACTGCCAATTGGTATAGACCACGATAGGTGGAGAGGCCGGGGAGCAGCGGAGTGATCCCGGACACGGCGACCACGAGCGGAGTAACCTTCAGCCGCCGCGCCATGACGCCGCCGCAGAACCCGACGAGCGTCGCCGCGATCGCTGACGCGCTCACCGCGTCCAGCGTCGCGAGGATCAACGCGCCGTAGACGAGCGCGCCGATCGCGCCCGCCGCGGCGGCGACGAGCATCGCGCGAAGTTTCGAATACGAGGCGAGCGCGAAGCAGGCGGCCGCGCCGGCCCCGCCGATGACGATGATCGGCAGGTCCTGCGCGGTCGAGATCGGGACGTCGGGCAACGGCTTGCGCGGCAGTTCGAGCATCACCGCGATGCGAAGCGCGAGCACGACGCCGGCGATCAGCCCGGCACTCATCAACGCGGTTTCCATCGTGCGGCCGGACGCGGTGACGTAGTACCCGGTGATCCCGTCCTGCACCGCCGAAACCGTGGACAGCCCGGACAGCAGCACGGTGACCGCCGCGGCGACCACCAGCGTCGGCCGGTCGGTGGTGAGGATGTTGCTGCTGACGATGATCATCGCCGACAGCGTCGCGAACAGCCCGCCGACCACCTGCTGGAAGAAGAACGGGAGGTTGAACTTGTTGAGCAGCCTGCCGATCCGGTCGATCGCGGCGGAGATGACCATCGCGACGAGCGCGATGTCGAGACCCCCGCCGAGCAGCAGCGTGATGAACCCGGCCAGCCCACCCCAGGCGGCGGTCGCGGTCCAGCGCGCGTACGGGTGCGGAGCGGAGGTGATCCGGTCCAGTTCGGTGACCGCTTCCTCCGCCCCGGTGTTGCCGCGGACGATCTGGCGCACGAGCGCCTCGGTCTCGTTGAGCCGGGTGTAGTCGAGACTGCGCGAACGGACCACTCGCAACGCGGTGACCGGCGCGAGGTCCGTACCGCGGTGGCAGGTGACGGTGATCGACGTGAAGATGACGTCGACCTCGCAGTGCGGCAGCCCGAGTGCGGAGGTGAGCGCGAGGATGGTCGCGGTGACGTCGGAAGCCCCGGCGCCACTGGCCATCTGGACTTCGCCGATCCGCAACGTGAGATCCAGAACGAAGTTGACGGTCGCGTCGTCGGGCGGCTTGGGCCCGAGCACCTCCTCGGACTCGACCGCGGGCTGTTCCGCCGTCGGAGCCTCGAGAATGTGCCAGGCGCGGCGGCGCAGAAGATTGGGCCGATGCCGCTGGCTGGACCGCGGGTGCGGAGGCTCGAGAATCGGCCACCGTCTGCGCGCGGCCCCCTGGCCGGTACGCTCGTTGATCTTCATGATCGATCCCCACCTCCTCGTTCGTTCCCGGGGACCATCGGCCGTACCGCCCCAGCTGTTGCAGTGGCGTCCGCCACACCTGTCATCGATCGTGCCGCATGGGGTTGGATCTTGTCGATTTTCGCCGCTGACCTGGGGGTTAGGGCGGGTTGTCCGGGTGCGGTCGGGGCAGCCCGATATACTTCGGGCGCGCCCGGTGCCGGGTGCGCGCCGGTATAGCTCAGTTGGTAGAGCATCTGTCTTGTAAACAGAAGGTCAGGGGTTCGAACCCCCTTGCCGGCTCCGTTTCGATCATGGACCTGTCCGGCCGTAGATAACCGCCTCGGCTGGTACCTGAAACATGTTTCGGCCGCTGAGGTCGGCGACCCCGTGCTCAAGCTCGACGACCGTCACCGCGACGTTGTCGTGAGGTCGTCATCCACCACTCGCGTGGCTGTGCCGTTGAGGTATGCCATCACGCGAGAATGCCGTATCCGCAACGACAGCGCGGTGGTTCAGGCAGCGGACCGCGGGACGTCAGCGGCGGGCAAATCGATCGCGGCTCGACCGGCGTCGGTGAGGAGCGCGGGGACGCGTTCGCCGCGGCGGCCTGCGCGCAGCGGGACCACCAAGGCGAACCGGGCGAGGCGGTGGGCGGTGAATTGGTCGCAGCACGGGACGCCGTCGATGTAGAGATCGGGTTCGCAGCTGCAGGTCATTTCGGCGCGGCCGAGGCCGACGGCGGTGAGAGTGGCTCGCTCGCGATGGTTCAGCGTAAGGATCTCGGCCGACATGACTGCCTCGCTGGTGGGTTCGCTCAGTGCTTCACCCCACTGTCCGAGATCCTTCTGGTGCCAGCCAGAGCCAGTTTCGGGCCTATTTCGCGGTACCAGTTGAGACCGCTCGCGACGGCCCGTCCGGTGGACGGGCCGCCGCGAACGGATGGTCTCGGAATCAGAACCCGTCGCAGGTGGCGGTCGCGAACTTGCCCGACGCCTTCGCCGTCTTGGCTTCCTTGCCGTCCACGACGACCTTGCAGGTCACGTCTCCGCCGTCGGCGCCGGTGGTCACCGACAGGGCTCCGCCCTTGAACAGGCCCTTCGTGGTGATGTCTTTCGACCACGGCAGGGTCTGCGGCTGATCCTGGCTGGCGGACGTGTTGCCGTCGCCGATGGTGGTGTAGGTGATCGAGGCTTCCTTCGCGGTGCCGGTGACCTCGTAGTGGATCGTCACCGTGCGGTTTGCTTCGGTGTTGATCTCGTTGACGGCCTTGGCGGTCGTCACGGTCCACACGATGCACATCGCCAGGCCGATCACCGAGAGCGCCAGACCGGCGATCGAGAGGCCCTTGTTCGTGGCCTTTCCGGACCGCGTCCGGACGAAGCCGAGCGCGGAGAAGATGATCCCGAGGATCACCAACGGCCACGCGATGAGCCCGATGACCGGGATGAACGAGAAAATCAGGCCGACCAGTCCGAGCACGAACCCGGCGGTGCCGAGCCCGTTCTTCGGCGGGAGCTGGTGGGCCGGCGGGGCCGCCTGGGGTGCGGGCGGCGGAGGATAGTCAGGGGCGGACATTAAGAGCCTTTCGTGATCGACCGTGCACAAACAGGTCGCACTAGTCGCCACGGGTGTTACGTCATTTCTGGTATCAGTTCGGGCGCGGCTCCACGTGCACTCGTTCTCCCTGCAGTCCGAAGAGGATCAGCAGCTCAACCGCGCCTCCGTCGGCCGAGCCGAGCCAATGGGGTTCCGTCGTGTCGAACTCCGCTGCCTCGCCGGGTGGGACCGTCAGGTCCTTCGCGCCTACGATTAACCGCAGGTGTCCATTGAGGACGTATAGCCATTCGTAGCCGCTGTGCGTTTTCAATGCGGGTTCCGCAGAACGGCCGGGGATCAGCATTTTGTACGCGTGCACCCCGCCCGGGCGGCGGGTGAGCGGCACGTAGGTCATCCCGTGCTGGTGGATCGGGCGCAGGTGGACGCGCGGGTCGCCGGCTCGGGGTGCGCCGACCAGGTCGTCGATCGGGACGTCGTAGGCGCGCGACAGCGGCAGCAGCAGTTCCAGGTTCGCCCGGCGCTGGCCGTTTTCCAGGCGGGACAGGGTGCTTTCCGAGATGCCGGTCTCGGCCGACAGGTCGGCCAGGGTGATGCCGCGCCGGTTGCGCAGGGTTCGCAGCCTCGGGCCGACCGCGTCCAGGACTTCGTCGATCTCACGCATACTGTGCTGATTGTACTAATCCGGCCACAGCCACGGCCTGATGACTTCGCTGCAGCGGTTACGTGCCGCTCCAGGGGCGGCCTACTTTTGGCCGGATTAGCACCACCCCAGTCTCGCCCAAACCAGGAGACTGGGGTGCGGCCGCGTCAGCTGACCAGTTCGGGAGCCGGTTTCGCGGCACGCCGAGCGGGGGCGGTTTCCGGGAGGATCAGCAGGCAGACCAGGCTCAGCACAAGCAGCGCGGCCAGGTAGTAGCCGACCGCGAGGGCGTCTCCGGTCGCGGCGACGATCCGGTTGGCGATCATCGGCGACAGGCCGCCGCCGAGCACCGCGCCGACGTGGTAGCCCACGCCGAGACCGGACTGGCGCTGCTCTCGCGGGAACAGCTCGGCGAACCAGGTGTACATCGGTCCAAAGAGGATTCCGGTGGCGGTGAAACCCAGCAGCAGCGCGACGAATACCGAGCTGACGGTGCCCGCCGAGGCGATCGGGAACATCACGAGCGCGGCGGCGATGGACAGGACCGAGCCGGTCAGCATCACCGGTTTGCGGCCGATCCGGTCGGACAGCCAGGCGGCTCCGACGTTCGCGGCGGCGTGGCACAGGAGGGTGATCGTCGAAATGGTGACGATCGGGGCGCGCGGGAGGCCGAGGCCTTCCGGGGCGGCGGCGGTCGCGTACGACAGCATGAACGTGACCAGCGCGAAAGTGCAGGCGGTGAGACCGAGGTTCGCTCCGGCGATCAGCAGCAGCCGTCGCCAATTCGAGCGGAGGACGTCGGCGAGCGGCTTTTTCGCGCGCGTTTCGGCGGCGGCCATTTTCTCGAATTCCGGGCTTTCCGATACGCCGCGGCGGACCCAGATGCCAATCGCCAGCACGATGCCGCCGGCGAGGAACGGAAGCCGCCAGCCCCAGCTCATGATGTCGTCGTTGGGCAGCAGGAGAACCAGTGCGAAGGCCAGGTTCGCCAGCACGACGCCGATCGGCGAGCCGAGCGCGACGAAGGAACCGTAGAGGCCACGCCGTTTTTCCGGCGCGTGCTCAACGGCGAACACGGCCGCTCCGGCGCTTTCCCCGCCGCGGGCGGCGCCGTGCAGCAGGCGCAACCCGACGAGCAGCAGGGGCGCGGCGATGCCGATCACCGCGTACGGCGGGAGAACGCCCATGCCCAGTGTCGCGAAACCCATCAACAGGAACGCGGCGTACAGCGCGGTCCGGCGGCCGCGACGGTCGCCGATCCAGCCGAAAAGCGCCGCGCCCAGCGGGGCCATCACGAAGCCGATCGCGAAGGTCGCGAGGCTCATGAAGGTGCCGAACCAGGCGTTGCCGGTTTTGAAGAACACCGACCCGAACACCAGTGCCGCTGCGGTGCCGTAGATCGAGAAGTCGTACATTTCCAGGGAAGTGCCGACGCCGGCTGCGAATCCGAGCCGCAGCACGCCGGGAGAGTGCGCTTCGTCGCGCTTGGCCATAGCAGGCCTTTCGTCGTCTCGCGCGAGAATGCGCGGAGTGTCCGGTGGTGGGGAAACGGTGGACACAGCTTAGGGAAAGCGTGACGAAGGAGGCAAAGTCCGATTTGCGGCGGATTGATAAATAAAATCGATCAATTAATAGACAGGACGGCCGGAATCGCGAGGATTCCGGCCGTCTGCGTCAGTACAGTTCGATCATCAGTTTTTCCGAGCGGGCGCGCGACACGCACAGCGCCATCTGGTCGCCGGAAGCCTTGTCGCTGGCCGAAAGACACTGGTCCCGGTGCTCCGGCGTGCCTTCCAGCACCCCGGAAACGCACGAGCCGCAGATGCCTTCCTCGCACGATTTGAACACCTCGATCCCGTTGTCGGTCAGCACCGAGAGGATCGACCGGTCCGCCGGGATCTCGAACACCTCGCCGGTGTCGAGTTCGACGGTGAACGGCTGATCTCCGCTCGTGTCGACCTCGGCCGCGGTGAAATGTTCGACGTGCACCTGCGTTTCGCCGACCACCGGGGCGAACACGCCGGTGACCTGCTCCATGAACCCTTCCGGGCCGCAGGTGTAGACGTGCCCGGCGGAACCGAGCCCAGCAGCCACTTCCGTGAGCACGGCGGGCTGTTCGTCGCGCGGAACGCCGAAATACAGCAGCACCCGGTCCCGGAATTCAGCCTGTTCTTCAAGCAGGGAAACAAAAGCCGCCGACTCCCGGTCGCGCGCGAAGTAGTGCAGTTCGAATTCCGCACAGTCCGCGTGCAGCTGATAAGCCAGGCTCAGCAATGGAGTGATGCCGATGCCGCCCGCGATCAGCACGTGCCGGTCCGCGCCCGGAGCCAGCGACAGCAGGTTCCGGGACTCGCCGACCTCGAGCTTGTCGTTCTCCGCGACGGCGTGCAGCGCCTCGGAACCGCCACGCGAATCCGGCTCCCGCTTCACCGCGATGAGCAGCGACGACGTGTCGTCCGGCCGCCCGCACAGCGAATACTGGCGCAGGATCCCGGTCGGGCCGGTGACGTCGACGTGCGCACCGGCGGGGTGCGGGTCGAACGGCAGACCGTCGGCGCGGACGAGGCGAAGCGCCCGGATCCCGGGCGCTTCCTCGACGACCTCGGCCACGCGGACCACGGTGTTCGGCATCGGCTCTCCGTTTCAGGGCAAGGGAGTTCAGCGCAGGTAAAGGCCGCCGTTGGCGTCCCAGCACGCCCCGGTGACCGAGGCCGCGCCCGGTGAGGCGAGCAGCGACACCATCCGCGCGATGAACGCCGGGTCGCCGAGCCGTCCGACGGGGATGTTCTTCGTGAAGGCCTCGAGGTTGTCCTCGCCGACGATCGAATGCACCATCGGGCTGTCCAGCGGCCCCGGGGACACGGAGTTCACCGTGACTCCGCGCGAGGCGAGTTCGCGCGCGAACACCTTCGTCGCGGACATGATCGCGCCCTTGGACGACGCGTAGTGCCCGCCGGTCGCGGTGCCGCCGTTCTGGCCGGCCAGCGACGCCATGTTCACGATCCGTCCGTAACCCTGCTCGGCGAAGTACGCGCCGAAGAGCTGGCAGGCGGTGAACGTGCCGGTGAAGTTGACCGCGAGGACCGCGTCGAGGTCTTCCGGCGTGATCTCCATCAGCGGGGCCGCCTGAGTGCGGGCCGCGTTGTTGACCAGCACCTGGACGCTGCCGAAATCACGGACGACGTCGTCTTTCAGCTGCGCGAGCGCCGCTCGATCCCGCACGTCGACCGTGTAGCCACGGCAGTTGCCAAGGGACACGGCCAGTTTCTCGGCCGCTTCGCCGTTGACGTCCGCGATCGCGACGCGGTAGCCCTCGGCGTGCAGCTGCCGCACGATCGCTTCTCCGAGACCGCTCGCGCCGCCGGTGACCACGGCGACGTGCGGCTCCGCTGGCGCGCTCACAGCAGGAATCCCGCGGCCGGAACGGCTTCGTCGCTGTTGACCAGCCGGACGACCTTCAACGCGATCCGGTCGCCCTCGGGGCCTGCCGGCGACAACTGGATGCGGTGCACCAGATCCGCTGCCCACAGGTCGTGGTTGCCTCGCTTGTAGGCGACCAGGATCTGTGCCGAACGCAGCACAACTTCGTCGTCCGAAACGGATTCCGGTACGAATCGCGACACCGTGCGCACGGTGCGGGCGGAATCGACGGCGGCGAGCGCGTAGCCCTCGGTCATCCGCGCGATGCGCATCTGCCGCATCCGCGCGTCGTCGTAGACCATGTTCAGCGAACCGGCGAAATCGTCGGTGTCCCGGTCGATCGGGATGACGTAAATACCGTCCTCGGTGAACAGCTTCTCCCACACGTGATACTCCGTGCGGTCCAGCAGTTCTGCCTCGCGGTTGACCAGTTCGACGGCGCGTGCGACGCGAGGGTCAGTGACGGGGATGGTTTCAGTCATCGCCCATCATCTCCTTCCACTGGGCGTACGCGGCGCGCATGCCGGTTTCGTCGGTGACGTGCGAGGTCGGCCAGCCTTCGGGGCTCGCCTTTTCCCGCGCCAACCCGCGGTTGACCAGGATCGGCAGGTCCGGGCCGCCGTGTGCGCCGCGCTGCACGCGGTCCCAGCCCTCGGCGTCGTCCGGCGTGCCGAACCCGAACGGACCCTGGAAGTGCTCGTGGATGCGCATCCGTTCGCGATTCACGATGTCCAGTTCCGGCGGGCCGTCGGGGCCGATAGCGACGTGCTCGATCAGGGTCTCGTTGACCGAAATCGGCCGCAGCACGCGGAAAAACGCCGCGGACATCGAAACGTTCGGGAACAGGTTGAGGTTGAAGCCGGTGCCGTGCATGGCCCGGACGACCTTGCGCACCTGCGCCTCGTCGAGGGTCTTCGACAACTCGGCCACGACGTGGTCGAAGCGGCCCTGCAGCGGTTCGGTGCCGTCGTCGACGTCCAGGTCGGAGTGCTCCGGCACCATCTGCATGACGCTGTGGCCGTTGCCGAGCGAATGCGTGATCGCCGACGGATCGGTCATGAACGACATCATGTCGGCGGTTTCCGCGTCCACCGAAGCCATCCACGACCGGTGCACGATCGGGAAGTGATAGCCGTCGGTGGTGTTCTCCAACTGGATTTTCCAGTTGCCGCGGAACTTGAACTGGTGCTTGCCCAGCACCTTGATCGGATAACCGCCGCCCTGCTTCATAAAGCGGTCGATCCACAGTTTCGCGTCGCCGAGGAAGTCCTCAAGGGACTCAGCGTCCTCGTCGAAGGTCGCGAAAACCATGCCGCCGTACGACTCGGTGCGCAGTTTCTTCAGCGACAGCTCGCCCTTTTCCAAGACGCCTTCGTAGCCGTCGGGATAAGGGATGCCGCGCAGCTTGCCGTCGAGGCCGTAGCTCCAGGCGTGGTACGGGCAGGTGAAGCCGTTGGCCTTGCCGCTCGGCTTCTCGCAGAGGCTTGCACCGCGGTGACGACAGCGGTTGAGCATCGTGTGCAGCGTGCCCTTGCGATCGCGGGTCACGATGACGGGCTGGCGGCCGACGTAAGTGGATTTGAAGTTGCCTGGCTGCGCCAATTCGCTTTCGTGCGCGACCCACACCCACGAACGCTCGAAGATCTGCGTCATCTCGCGTTCGAAGATTTCCGGGTCGGTATACAGCCGGGCGGCGACGCGGTCGCTTTCGGCGAAATCCGCGGGAACGCTCGAGTTCTCAGTCATGAGGTCTCCGATTTTCAGTCGGGCAGTTCGACGTCTTCGCGGACGGTCAGCGGACGGCCGATCCGGGCTTCGATCTTGGCGAAGCGCCACAGCTTGACGCCATTGCTGCCGACCTCGGTCGTGCGCAGCAGGTTGCAACCGGCCTTGACGGTTTCCTGGCTGTCGGCGTCGGCGAGGATGTAGCAGGTCCACGGCCAGCCCTCAGACGGGCCGACCATGTGCGCGTCGTCGTCGATGTCACCGATGAAAGTGATGCCCGGCAACGCTTTCAGCTGGTCCATCATGGACACGAAGGACTGCCAGACGTCGCCGATGGTGATGCCGTCGGCGGGCAGGTCGAAGAAGTTCTGGTTGATGCCGATGCAGAAAAGCACCCGCAGGGGCTGCGTGCTCACAGTCGGAGACTCCTCGTCGTGGTGGTGGCTGGTCAGCGGAAGCCGGGGCTGGTCGGCGGCTGTCCCATGAGAACCGCGCCGGCGGCGTCGTGGATGGCCGGGCCCAGGAACGCATGCTGCTTGGGTACCAGTGCGTCGCCCTGAAGTCCACGCAGCGGATGCGTCGAGTAGATCGGCGCGGTGCCGGAAATCTCGACGAGCTTCGAGACGACCTCGGACGACGTCTTGGCCAGGTGCGCGGCCGAAAGCCGCAGCTGGGCGTTCTGCTCGTCGCTGGCCTCGTCACCGGAGACGACGGTGTCCCAGACCTCGTGGCTGACCTCGTAGAACCAGGCGCGCGCGGACCGCAGCGCGGCCTCGGCGTCTGCGTACCCGGTGCGGTAGTAGCCGCGGTCGGCGAGTTTCGGCGCGCCGGTGACGCCGGTGTAGCCAGCGCCGACCTCGCGGGCGTGGTCGAGCGCGGCACGCGCGACACCCGCGCCGACGATAGCGAGAACCTGTGCGGCGTAAGCGATTGTGGGGTACCGGTAGAGCGGCTCGTCGACCATGGGCGCGCCGCCGCGGATGAACGTCCACTCGCGCGGGACCTCGACGTCGCGCACGACCAGGTCGAACGAACCGGTGCCGCGCATGCCGACGACGTCCCATTCCTGGACGATTTCGACCTGCTCGGGCCGCAGCAGCGCGGTGCGCGGTTTCCCGCCGGTCGATTCGTCGCCGGGGATGCCGACGCCGAGGATGTCCGCGCCCATGCAGCCGCTGGCGAACTTCCAGCGACCGTCCACGCGGAAGCCGGTTTCCGTCGCCGGGGCGGGCTGGACCGGGAAGAGACCGCCGGCGAACGCGACGTCCGGACCGTCTTTGTACAGCTCGGCCTGCGTGTCCAGCGGGAGCGCGGCGAGGTAGATCAGCGACGAGCCGAAGCTGGCGACCCAGCCGGTTGAACCGTCCACAGTGGAAATACGCTCGATCAGGCGGAGGAATTCGGCGGGCGGGAGCGGGTTGCCGCCGAACTTCGCCGGCGTGCTGGCCCGGTAGATGCCGAGCTGCTTGAGCCGGTCGATGAAGTCCCGCGGAACGTAGCGCTGCTGCTGGAACTCGTCCTTGCGCGTGGCGAGCTCGGCGAGCACCTCCTCCATGGTGACTTCGCTCATCGCTGCTCCTCAGAATGCCGGTGCGGTCGTTCCGACGGTACGAACCACGGCGGCGCGCGGGAATTGGTAGTGCCTGAGCGGGCGTAGGGGATTTCTTCAGTGCGAGCCGCCAGCCAGGGGCTTTACGCTGAGCCGATGGAGGCAGACCCGCGCGCGCCAGAGCTGACGACGCACGATTTCGTCGCGATGCTCAACGCCAGCCGTACGTGCGTGCTCGTGCACGACGGCGCGACGAAGAACATCCTGTGGGCCAACCCGGCCGCGTGCGAGATGCTCGAATGGAGCGTCACCGAGCTGCGGCCGTTGAAGGCGAACCACATGAGCAGCTCCGCGCAGCAGTACGACCGGGTGATCGGGCGGGCGTGGCTGCAGGAGGCCGTCGACAAGGGCGTCAGCCGGATCGAATGGCACTACCGCACGAAATCCGGCCGGGTGATTCCGACGGACGCGGTGGCTACCCGAGTCGAACTGGCGCAAGGCCCGGCCGTGATGGTGCAGTTCCGCGACATCGAACGCGAGCAGGAAATCGAGCGTGAGCTGCGGTTGACCACGTCCTGGGTCGATGCGCTGGCCCGGCACACGTCCGCGCTCGCGGTGATGCTCGACGCCTCGGGCGCGCTGCGGTTCGTCACCGACTCCGCGGCGGAGCTGTTCGGCGCGACCCCGGACGAGCCGCTCGGCTGTCTCACCGACCACGCTGGCCTGCGTCTCGACGACCGTCCGGCCACTTGGGACGAGGTCCGCGAGCGGGCCGCGCCGGGCACGCCGGTGCGGCTGGAGATCCAGGGTCGCGTCTGGCTGGAGGGGAGCGTCGAACGTCTTCGAGAGCCTGGTGGAGACGCGTTTCTGATGCTGCTCTACGACGTGTCCGAACGCGTCCGCGGCGAGGTCCGACGCGAGCGGGAGCTGCACCGGGAGAACTACCTGGCGCGCTACACCGCGATGGGCGATATGGCGATGGCGATCGCGCACGAACTGAGCCAGCCGCTCGCCGCCGCGGGCAACTTCCTGGCCGGGGTCCGTTCGCGGACGCTCGACGCCGCGCCCGTGGTGTACGGCATCGACAGCGCCGTCCGGCAGATCGAGCGGGCGAGCCAGATCGTGTCGTCGGTGCGGGCGTTCGTCGGGCATCTGGAGCATGTGGAGCAGGTGGCTGACCTCAACGAGATTGTCGAGGAATGCCTGTATTTCGTGCGATTGCGCGCGGAACCGGCCGCGATCGAGGTGACCTTCGACCGGTCCGCCGACGCCGTGCCGGTGCACTGCGAACGCGTGCTGACCGGCCAGGTCGTGCTGAACCTGTGCTTCAACGCGATCGAGGAAATGGCCCAGTGCCCGCAGCAGCGGCGCAGCCTGGTGCTCACCACGCGCCGCGACGGCGACACCGGCGTGGTCACTGTGGACGATCGCGGCCGCGGCTTCCCGCGCAATCCGTTCGACGAGTCGTTCACCGCGAAGGAACGCGGCAGCGGCATCGGACTGGCGCTGAGCCACCGCATCATCACCCGCCAGCACGGGACGATCTGGGCCGAACACCGCGCGGGCGGCGGTTCGACGTTCGGCTTCGCACTGCCCGCGACCGGCCCGGGTTAGGAATTCTTCAGCTGTGCCGGGGAAGTTCTCGATACCCCGCGACCGGTGCGGCTTTGTACGGTCAAAGGAGTCCCGGCCCCAGTCCTAGGAGGCACCGTGTCCGAGCTGACCCGGACCCAGCGCGAATTCCGCACCGCGATGGCCAACCTCTCCGCGGCCGTCAACGTCGTGACCACCGCGGGCCCGCACGGCCTCGCCGGCATGACGGTGAGCGCCGCCTGCTCGGTCACCGACAGCCCGCCGACCGTGCTCGTGTGCGTCAACCGGTCGAGCCGGTCGCACGCGATCCTGGTCGGCAACGGCCAGGTCTGCGTCAACGTCCTCGGCCCCGGCCAGGAGGACCTGGCCATGCACTTCGCCGGCGCGACGAAGGTGCCGACCGCCGACCGCTTCAGCGAGGACTGCTGGGACCTCGACAGCGAGGACGCCCCGGTCCTGCGCGGCGCCGCGGCCTCGCTGGTCGGCCGGATCGTCGCCGAGCAGGAGCACGGGTCGCATTCGGTGCTGTTCGTCGAGATCGAAAAGGTGCTGACCGCCCCGGACAGCGGCGCTTTGGTGTACTTCCAGCGCCGCTTCCACCGGCTTGCCGCACTCAGCGCCTGATCGAGGAGAACCCGTGGACCGGATGACCCTGACCTGCTACAACGACACGCACGGCTACGGCTGGCGGCACGTCGACCTCTTCGTGCACGACGAGCACGGCCGCGAACTGGACTGGGTGCACTGGCAGGTGCCGGCCGACGGTCCGGACGCCGCCGACGAGGCCACCGCGCGCGTCGAACCGCTGCTGCGCCGGACGTCCGACTGGCGGCATTCGGTCAGCGCGAGCGGCATGGACTACTGGACCGCCGACGCCGCCTGGACCCAGCCGTGACCGCCCCGTGGTCGCTGCGCGCCCTGGTCGCCGATCTGGCCGCTGGCCGGACGACGCCGGAATCCGCTAGCGCCGAGGCCCGCTCGCGAATCGCCGCGGCTTCCTTCGACGCCTGGGTTTCGTCGGCTTACGTGCCTGCGTCGACGGGTCCGCTGGGAGGGGTTCCGTTGGGCGTCAAGGACATCATCGACTTGGCCGGACTCCCGACCCGCTGCGGCTCCGTCCTGCGCGCGGACGCTCCACCGGCCACTGTGGACGCTTCGATCGTGCGCGAATGGCGGCGGGCCGGAGCGGTGCCGATCGGCAAGACGGTCACCACGGAATTCGCTTTCTTCGCGCCTGGCCCCACGGATAACCCCGCTGCGCCCGGTCACACGCCCGGCGGTTCCTCCAGCGGTTCGGCGGCTGCCGTTGCCGCTGGACACGTCCCGCTGGCTTTGGGCTCGCAGACCGCTGGCTCGGTCACGCGCCCGGCCGCGTTCTGCGGAGTCGCTTCGCTGGTCATGAGCCGGGGCCGATACCCGGTCGACGGCGTCACCGGCCTGAGCCCGAGCCTCGACAGCCACGGCATGTTCACCGCGACGGTTTCCGATCTGGCCTTGGCCTGGTCAGCGTTGTCGGGGGAGCCGGAGGCTGCCGTTTCTCCGGCTCCGCGGTTGCTCGTGTGGTCGTCCGAGGACGCGACTCCAGCGATGCGGAACGCACTTGGTTCCGCGGTTGCCGGGCTGCGAGCCGCCGGTGCCGTGGTCGACGAATTCCCAGACCCGGCTCTGGTCCCCGCTTTGACCGCCGCGCACCCCGTGGTGATGGCCTACGAGGCGGCGCGGGAACGTTCTGTCGAGCTTGCCTCCGCGGACCGGCTCAGCGCTCCCTTGGCGCAATTGCTGCGTACCGGCGCGGAGATGCCGCTCGCGGAATACGAAGCCGCGCAGGACGTCGTCGCTTCTGGTGCTTCTAGGCTCGCCGAAATCGTGGCCGGTTATGACGCCGTCCTGGCCCCGGCCGCGCTCGGGTCGGCCCCTGCCGGCTTGACCGCGACCGGCGATCCCGTGCTCAGCCGCCCTTGGCAAGCGCTGGGCCTGCCGGTCATCGCCGTGCCCGGCCTGCGCGACGAGGCTGGATTGCCGTTGGGATTGCAGCTAGTCGGCAGTTCTTTGGGGGAAACCGCGTTGCTGGCCACCGGCCGCTGGACGGAGACCGCGCTCAAACGGTGACGCGATGGGTGAGGATGTCGCGGACCAGCGTCCCCAGGCTGTCCGCCGACGTCTTCGCCTTGATCCGCGCCCGATGCACGTCGACGGTCTTGACGCTGGTGCCCAGCCGATGCGCGATCGCCTGGCTGGGCATCCCGTCGACCACCAGTCGCAGCACCTCGCGCTCGCGCTGGGTCAGCGTGTCGAGCCGAGCCCGGACCGCCTGCCGCTCCGCATGCTCCGCGAACCGGCGGCGCGCCTCGATGAGCTGGGTCTGGACCACCTCGACCATGCGCTGGGCCTGATAAGGCTTCTCCAGGAAATCGACCGCCCCCGCGGTGAGCGCACGGACCGACATCGGAATGTCGCCGTGCGCGGAGCAGAAAATCAGCGCAGCCGGACAGTCGATTTCCGCGAGCTTTTCCTGCAGCTGAAAACCGCTGATCGCGGGCATTCGCACGTCGACGATCACGACCGCGGGCTCGGCCGGATCGAACTCGTCCAGGAAGGTTTGCGCGTCCGGATAGGTCAGCGCCTGCACGCCGACGCTCTCCAGCAGGAACACCAGGGACTGCCGGAGGTCCTCGTCGTCGTCCACCACGTGCACGACCGGGTCGTCGCTCATGGCTTCATCAGCACCGACGCCGAGGGATAGTCGCTGGCCCAGCCTTCCGGAAGCGGGGCGATGAAGACGTTTTCGGTGCGAGTGCGGGTGATCCGCCAGGTGTCGCCGACGCGACGGAACGCGTTGTTCAACCGGCTGGACCGCAGGAGAGCCTTCCCGTCGGAGAACAGCCACGGTTGCATGTGGATCCATTGCCCGGTGGCCTCGTCGCCGTCGACGTGGATTTGCTCGGAGGTGAGGTAATGCGCGTTCAGCAGAAGTTCGGGGTCTTTTTTCTCGCCCCAGAACCGCTGGAAATGCGCCCGGATAGCGTCGGCGCCTTCCGCGCGCCCGAACTGCCCGTCGTAGTACTCGCCGACGCCCTCCCAGACCGCGTCCTCGGTGTAGAGCGCCATGATGAGGTCGATCCGCTCACTGTCGTCGGCGACGCCGAACTCCGGGCAGGGAGTGTCGCAGAGGAACATGTAGCGCGCCTGCACCCGCCGGATCTCCGCCTCGGCTTCGAGCACCACGACCCGCCTGACCAGCCCCGCGACGGTCTCCTCCAACGCGGCGACCCGCCGGTCCGTGTCCGGGTTGGCGGGTGCGGGGTGGTCGAGAGACATCGTTTTCCTCACCAGAGAAGTCGTGACGGGTGGCGCTTCGTGCCGAGGCTGGCCTTTCGGTGCGGTTTTCGGCTCGTTGACAGGGTAACCGGACCAGACCGCGCCGGGCGTTGGGAGCTTGTGACCAGCCTCTGCCCCGTTCGGAAGGGTTGTCAATCGGATCGGTGAGTTATGCGGGGCGTGTTTCAAACCGGGGGTGGTGGTTATCAATGGCGGGTTCGGCGGTTGTGATTGGTGGGTGGGTTGTTTGCGGGGTGGTGCTTCGGGGAGTCGCTTCCGGTTCGCTGCTATGCCGTAGGCGCGCGCTTCGTCGGGGCCGGGGATGTGTTGCTTGCTGGGTGATTTAAGGGCCGCTTCCGGTCTGCTGTTATCCGGTCGGCGCGCTCCTCGGCGGGGTGGAGATGCGTCGCTTGCTGAGTGGCTCTCGGGGGCCGCTTCCGGTCCGCTGCTATGTGGTCGGTGCGCTGCTTGGCTGGGCTGGGGATGTGTTGCTTGCTGAGCGACTTTCGGGACCGCTTCCGGCCCGCTGCTGTGGTCCGTGCGCTCCTCGGCGGGGTGGAGGTGCGTCGGCTCTCGGGGGCCTGCTTCTGGGCTGCCGCAGGGCCTCCCGGAGGGGTGCTGCGGCGAAGAGGTGGGTGGACCGGCCTGCGCGAAGGCGGCCGGGGCGGGAACGCTGCCGATTCTTGCGTCGGGGGGTCGTTGGTTGATGAAGAGGCTGACCATGGATCCCGAACGCGGCGGTTTGGCGGCGGTTTGGCTGCGAGGCGCACTGGCCGCCCTGCTCCGTCCGTCTGGCTGCGGGGCGCACTGGCCGCCGTCCGTCCGTTCGTGCCGTGCGCGGATTATGCGGCACTCGGCGGGTCCGCGATAACGTTGAGGCATGTGCGTTTCCACTGGTGCCGGGCGTCGGCGATGAGTGCGGCTCAGCGAGCCGACGCTCGGGAGAACCGGGAGCGGATCGTCGAGATCGCCCGCGAGGCGATCGCCGGTTCGGGGGAGTTGCGGCTGAACGCGGTGGCCAAGTCGGCCGGCGTCGGGCAGGGGACGCTCTATCGGCACTTTCCCACGCGCGAGGACCTGCTTGCCGAGGTGTACCGGCAGGAGGTGGAGGAGCTGGTCGCGCTGGCTCCGGAATTGCTGTCTTCGCACGGGCCGGTCGAGGCGTTGTCCCGGTGGTTCGACCGGATCGCCGAATACGCGCGAGTCAAGCGCGGCGTCTTCGCGGCGCTGGAAACCGCGGTGTGGAAAGGCTTGTCGGAGGAAAGCCATGGTCCGATCGGGGACGCCATCACCCTGTTGCTCGACGCGGGGAAATCCGAGGGAGCCATCCGTCGCGACATCGACGCTCGCGACCTGTTTATCTTGTCGGGCTACTTGACCCGGCTGGACGAGGACGAGTGGGATTCCCGTGCTCGGCATCTCCTGGACGTGCTGCTTCAGGGAGTTCTTTCCCGCTGACCGCTCGGCGGAGAGGTTTGCGGCACGGGCGAGCGTTGGGTGCTGCCGGAAGACCGGTGTGGATGAGATCTGCTTGCAGGACAACGGATTCACGCGCGGGTGGCGACGATCGCGATGTGGTTGTCTAGGTGCGCTAGGCGCGATGCGCGGTCCCTGCGCTGGAATACGCTGCGCGGTTGGGTGATATGGCGTGGCGCGACGCGTGGGCTTTGCGCTGCAACGCGCTGCGTGGTTGGTGGCGAGGGGTGATGTGCGGGCCTAGCGCCGCAACGCGCTGCGCGGTTGGGTGGTGTGTCGAGGTGCGCTGGCTGCGATTTGCAGGCCTTGCGCGGCAACGCGGTGCGCAGTTGGTGGCAAGGGGTGATGTGCGGGCTTTGCGCTGCAACGCACTGCGCGGCCGGTGGTGCGAGGCGTGATGCGTGGGCCTAGCGCCGCAATGCGCTGCGCGGTTGGGTGGTGTGTCGAGGTGCGCTGGCCGCGATGTGCGGGCCTTGCGCCGCAACGCGGTGCGCGGTTGGCGGTGTGGTGTGCCGCGGTGTGCGGCGCAGCTGCGTGAGGTAGCGGGCGCGGATTGGTGAGCGTCGCTGGAAAGCTACCGAAATTCAGCGCCCGAGTCGGCCGAAGGCCGCGGTGTTGGATGTGGTGTCCATATTGGACGGGCCGCTCGCGTACGCGGCCGGCCCGGTCCCCCAGAGTTCCCCAGTGGTGGTGCTGTTGGCGGTGCGGTTCAGGAGGCGACGGCCAGGCGGACCCGGCGGTCGCGGGCGTACGAGACCAGTTCGCGGACCTCGTCGGTGGTGATGATGCGGACAGCGTCTTCCAGGATCTCGGCCGTGGCCACCTGCAGCGGCCAGGAACGCAGGCCGGGAGCGGGTTCGTGCCAGAACCACTGGCCTTGGGAGAGATCTTCGGCGGCGACGGTGGGTGCCTCGGTGTTCATGCCTGCAGCCTAACTTGCACCACCGACAGAAAATCGCTCTACCGGACATCCCGGGACAACCCCGGAGGAAGCGCAAGAAGTGAATGCGGATTCGGTGATGGTTCCCGCTGGTCGAGGGGATACCAGCGAGCCGGCGGGTGGTGTGGGTCACGCGGTCTTCCACGGTCGGGGATAAGAATCCGGAGGTCGGGTGCGAAAGCGAGGAGCGGGTTAACTGGTCGCCTGCCCGGCCGGATTCAGGTGGATTTTGCACGGCCGGGCGGCCTGGCCTAGGCTTCGCCGGTCACCGCGCACACACCGGGGGTTTCCGGGACGAGAGGAACGGTGCGAATGGCTTTGCGCGACCCCGAGGCGTACCGCGATATCGATCTGCCGGCGATTCTTCGCATGGAGCGGCGGCTTCCCTGGTACGGCTGGCCGCACCTGCCGTTGGGGCTGCTGGTCTGCGTGGCCGCGATCCTCGCCGCCTACCGGGTTCCGGTTTCGTATCACCTGACTACCGCGCTGGTCGCGGGCAGCGGGGTGGTCGGCGGGTTTTCCGGTTACGGCTGCGGGCTCGTCATGGTCAGCACGCCGGGTCTGGTCCAGACCGGGTACCTGAACTGGCGGCGCACCCGGGTGTTGCGGGCGTTGCTCATCGTGCTCGGCGGGTTGTCCGCGGCATCGATGGTGGTCGTTGTCGCGTGCCATATTTCGTTGCTGGCGGGGGCTTCCGACCAGCATCCGTTCCGGCTTTCGGTGCAGGCCGGGTTGTACTTGGTGCTCGTGGTGGCCAACACCGTCCTCGCGGGGCTGGAGGCGTGGCAGTTGTCGAAGATCCTGCGCGCGCCGGTGGCCGAGGCTGCCGCGGAGCCGGCTGGGCCGGTGCGGGTTCGGCTTGGCTGACTGTCCACATCGGACAGAGTCAGCGCCTGCGCAGCAGTACTTCCTGGGTCACTGAAGCAACTAGCCGTCCGTCGGTGGTGAAGAATTCGCCGTGGGTCAGGCCTCGGGTGCTTGCGTAGCTTGGGCTTTCCATGTCGAACAGCAGCCATTCGTCCGCGCGGAACGGGCGGTGGAACCACACGGCGTGGTCCAGCGACGTCAGCTGCGGTTCGCCCGGGTCGTCGCGGTGGGGCAGCAGGGCGGTGCCGGCCAGGCGGATGTCGGAGATGTAGGTGAGCGCGCAGACGTGCGCCAGCGGGGCGTCCGGCAGTGCGTCCTTCGCTCGCACCCAGATCTGCTGACGCGGGCCGCGGCCGGTGTCGGGCAGGCCGGTTTCCGGGCTGCTGACGAAGCGGACTTCGATGGCGGACAGGACGATCGGCGAGCGGTCCTGCTCGACGACGCCTGCCTCGTCCGGGGCCGGGACGTCCGGCATTCGCGCCTGGTGCGCACTGCTGTCCGCCTCGGTCTGGAACGACGCGGACAGGCTGAAGATGCTCTCGCCGTTCTGGATCGCGACCACCCGGCGCGTGGTGAACGAACCGCCGTCACGGGTGCGTTCTACCTCGTAGATGATCGGCATGTCGGTGCGCCCGCCGCGGATGAAATAGCCGTGCAGCGAGTGCACGTGCCGCGCGGTGGGCACGGTGGCGCCGGCCGCGGTCAGCGCCTGCGCCGCGACCTGACCGCCGAACGCCCGCTGCGGCGAACCCTGGTGGCACCAGCCGCGGAACAGGTTCAGCTCGAGCGGTTCGAGCTTCAGCAGCTGGTCTAGCCCGGTGCGGGCGGGATCGATCGTCGTCACCCGGCCAGTCTAAGCGCCTGCTCAGTCGCCCCGCGGGGTGAGCAGCGCCGCCACCGCGGCTGGATCCTCGACGTGCGCGTTGTGCCCAAGCCCGGGCAGGACCACTGCCTCGGGAACGAGGGCGCGAAGCTGCTCGGGGCGGCACATCGGATCGTTTTCGCCGGCGGCGAGTACCACGGGGCAGCGCGTGGCGGCCAGCAGGCTCGGCAGGTTCGGGCGGCCGACGCCGAAGGCGGGCGGGTCCAGGACCAGCCGCCAGCCGTCCGGGGTTTCGGTGACGCCGTCCGGGTCTGCCGAAGCCAGGCCGGTCAGTCCGGCGATCTTCAGATAGGCGGTTTCGGCCTCCTCTCGGGTTTCGAACAGCCGGGGCGGGCGGGTTGCCATCGCGGCGGCGCGAGCCAGGTCGTCTTCGCTCCACTCGACCTTGATGCCGACCGCCAGCACGCTGCTGACTTCGAGGCCGTAGCGGCCACTCGCCAGCTCCAGCGCGACGACACCGCCGAGCGAATGGCCGACGACGGCAACCGGGCCGGGCTCGTCGAGAGCGTCGGCGACTGCCGCCGCGAGCGTCTCGAAGGTGTACTCGGGCAGCCGCGGCGAGCCGCCATGGCCGGGCAGGTCCGGCACGAGCAGCCGCCGGTCGAGTTGGCCGGTCAAGCCGTCCCAGACCGCGCCGGTGGCGCCGAGTCCGTGCAGGAGCAGGACCGGCGGTTCGCCTTGTCCGGTGACGCGCAGCTTCAGCTTTTCCACCGGACGGATCTTTCCGCAGGCGGCGGTCTCGGGGCTAGGGTCGGAACGTGTCGAGTGCTGTCATCGCCGACCCGGACACCTACGTCACGGGCGTGCCTTACGACCTGCTTGCCCGCCTGCGCCGCGAAACGCCGGTGACGCGGATCGGCGACTTCTGGGCCGTGCTGCGCCACTCCGACGTGCGGCACGTGCTTCGCACCCCTGCGGTGTTTTCGTCGCAGCTCGGCGGCACCCAGATCCGCGACCCGGCCACTGCCGAGGACCTGCGGTACGTGCGCCGGATGATGCTCAACATGGACCCGCCCGAGCACGGCAGGCTGCGCGGGTTGCTCACGAAAGCGTTCACTCCGCGCGCGGTCGGCCGGATCACCGAGCGGATCGAAGGCTGGGCACATGATCTCGTGGCGGCGGTGGCCGATCGCGGCGAATGCGATTTCGCCAAGGACATCGCCGCCGATCTGCCGTTGCTCACGCTCGCCGAGGTGTTCGGCGTTCCCGAGCAGGACCGCAGGCTGATGTTCGACTGGAGCAACCGGGTGATCGGCTTCCAGGACGCCGAATACGCGGTGAGCGCGACCGTCAAAGCCGACGATGTCACCGACCTCGCCCGTGCCGCGCTGGCCGTGCGTCCGGAACCGGGACCGGACGGCCGGATGCCGGATCCGCGCAGCCGCGCCGGAATGCCGGATCTCTACGCCTACGCGCACGCGCTTGGCGAGCACAAACGCGAGCACCCCGGCGACGACGTGATGAGCAACCTGATGCAGCACGTGGACGACGACGGCGGCCGTGTGTCGATTGAGGAGTTCGAGAACCTTTTCTGGTTGTTTTCCGTAGCTGGCAACGAAACCCTGCGCAACGGCCTGCCCGGCGGGATGGCCGCGTTGCTCGCGCATCCCGAGCAGTACCGCAAGCTGCTCGACGACCCGAGCCTGCTGCCCGGCGCGGTCGAAGAGATGCTGCGCTGGCACACGCCGGTGATGCACTTCCGCCGCACCGCGACGCAGGACACCCGACTGTCCGATGTGGACATCAAGGCCGGGGACAAGGTGGTGGTGTGGTTTTCCTCGGCCAATCGCGACGAGACTGTGTTTCCCGATCCTGATGTCTTCGACGTGACGCGTGCGCCGAGCGAACATCTGACGTTCGGCCACGGCCCGCACTTCTGCCTCGGTTCGCACCTCGCGCGAATGCAGATGCGCGCGTTGTTCGCCGCGGTGTTCGATCAGCTCGGCGAGGTCCGGCTCGCGGGCGAACCCCGCCGGCTGCGGTCGAACTTCCAGAACGGGCTCAAAAGCCTCCCGATCCGCTGGGACTGACCGGATCAGCCGAAGCCGACGAGCGAAAGCCAGCGGTCCAGGTACACCGTGTCGCCGCTGCGGTGCGCGATCTCCGACGGCAGCCTGCCGTAGACCATCAGCAGCAGGTCGCCCAGCGGCGCGGCCACGGTGACCGCCGCGTTCGCCGGCGGGCCCGGGTGCCAGGCCAGCTGATCGCCGGTGAGATCGACCGTCCAGGACGCCGCCTCGTCGGTCGGCGCGAGGTGGATCGTGCGGTCTGGGCCGAGCAGTTCCCGGCGTTCGGGGACGTACTCCAGCAACTGCGGCAGCGACCCGAGTTCCAGCCATTCCTCCATCGCGTCGTGCGCGACTTCCGGCGTGACGGTGAATTCCCCGCCCGCGGCCAGCGTCGCGTCGGCGCGGTGGATCAATGTCTCGTTCATGAACCGGCGTGCGTAGAACGCTGCTCGCGGCGGCCCGCTCGGGACCGGCGTGAACACCTCCGCGTCTGGACCTGCTTCGCGCAGCGTCGCCGCCAACGTCTTCGCCCCGTCCACGAGCCACGACGCCGGGCGCGGGGTGTCCACCGGATTCCGCAGTTCGTCGTCCGGCAGCCAATGGTCGGCCCGCGTGCGCACGGTCTCCTCGGCCCATCGGTGACCGGTGCTGACGTGATCGAGCAGTTGCCCGAGATTCCACTCCGGGCACGCCGCGACCCGCACCGTCCGGTCCGCGCCTTCGACGGCCGCGGCGAGAAGTTCCGTCTGCCGCACGATCTCCGCGCAACGCTCGTGAAAGTCCATCGGGTGTCCTCTCCGGTTCAGATCCGCTGACACCCGACAGTCGGAGCCGACGCAGCCATCCAGACACCGCAGCGGAAGAAACCGGGCTACTCCACGCTCCAGGCGTCTCCCCATTCCGCGTCGCGAGCGGCGCGGTAGCGCACGCCGTGCCGCTTCGACACGACAGTGCCGGGAGCGAGCCCGTCGACGGTGCAGAGGTCCAGTTGCACGAACCCCTTGTGCTTGCGCGGATGCCGGATGATCCGGGCCGACGGACGGTCGACCGGTGCCGACGTGGCCGCCACGTACGAATACTTTTCGTCCTCGAAGCCCAGTGTGCCGGACTTGATCCGCCGGTGCACCCCGCTTCGGGGCAGCCGGGCGGAGAAGTGGCACCAGTCTTCTCCCGGCTTGATCGGACAGACGTCGTCGTGCGGGCACGGCGCCACCACGCTGCGGCCCATCTCGCGCAGCACCTCGCGAGCCTCGCGGATCCGCGCGAATCCCGCCGGCGTTCCGGGCTCGATGAGCACGACGGTCCCGGCTTTCGCGGCAAGCCACTGGACGACGTCGGCGCGGCCGCGTTCGGGCAGTTCGCCGAGGACATACGAGAGCGTGACCAGGTCGGCTTCCGGTGCGGCCGACGCGGAATCGACCAATCCGCGCTGCCAGACCGCGGTGCGGACGGCTGGCTCGTCGGCATTGGCCGCCAGCTTGCGTCCCAGCGCCAGCGCGGCCGCCACCTGCTCCAGGACCGTGCACTTCTCCACCGAAGGCCAGACGTCAGCCGCGGCCCACACTGCCGCTCCGGTGCCGCCGCCGATGTCGACGTGCGTTTTCGGGTCGAACCCGGGCGCGGCGGCAGCCACCTCGCCCAGCACCGCGCTGACCGCCGCATACGTCGCCGGCATTCGGTACCCGGCGTAAGCGGCGACATCCAGCTCCGAAGAGAGGATCGGCGAGGTTGCCGAGTCGCCTTGTCGATAACGCTTGCTGAGCCGGTCCACGGCTTGCGCGAGCCGGGATTCGGGGAACCGGCCGAGCTCTTCGTCGAGGGCGGCGCGGAGACGTTCGGGGAGTACTGCCACGGACACCGATTCTCCCATGCCTGTTTTGTCCGCCGAAGTTCGCCTGACCTGCTAGTTTCGCGACCGGGAAAAAAGTTTGGGGACGGTGTCGATCCGGCCGCGGCCCGTTCGACGCAGGGGTGAAGGCAAGCCGAGAGCGAAGGGGTACCGAAGATGCGATTCATGGTGATCATGAAGGCCAGCGAAGAGAGCGAAGCCGGCCAGATGCCGAGCACCGAACTGCTCGCCGAGATGGGCAAGTTCAACGAGGAACTCGTGCGGGCCGGCGTGATGCTCGCGGGCGAGGGACTGGCTCCCAGCTCCCAGGGCGCCCGCGTGAAGTTCTCCGGCGACAGCGAGCCCAGCGTGGTCGACGGCCCCTTCGCCGAGACCAAGGAGCTGATCGCCGGGTTCTGGATCCTCCAGGTGCGTTCGCTCGAAGAAGCCGTGGAGTGGATCAAGCGCGTGCCCAACACCGACGGCGCGCACCACGAGATCGAGATCCGGCGGATCTTCGAGGCCGACGACTTCGGCGACAACCTCACCCCGGAACTGCGCGACGCCGAAGCGAAGGTGCGCGAGCAGGCTGCGCAGAACTGATGCGGTTCATGGTGCTGGTGAAAGCCAGCGAAGACTCCGAAGCGGGAGCCGCGCCCAGCGCTGAGTTGATCGAGCAGATGGGCCGGTTCAACACCGAACTCGCCGAATCCGGCCACCTCGTGCAGGCCGCCGGGCTGACTCCCAGCTCGGCCGGCGCCCGGCTGCTGTGGTTCGACGGGGACGCGGAGCCCAGCGTGGTCGACGGCCCGTTCGCCGAGACCAAGGAGCTCGTCGCGGGCGTGTGGATTCTGGAGGGGGAGTCGCTCGCCGAGATCGTCGAGCTGATGAAGCGGGCGCCCAACCCGGACCGGCAGGCGGGCACCGTCGAGATTCGGCCGTTGTCGGCGGAGCTCTGACTCCGCGCCCGCCCGAGGGTTGCCTCGGGCGGGCCGGGCCGGTCTGATGGGCCGGTGGACACGCGAAGTGCGGTAGAGGCCGTTTGGCGGATCGAGTCGGCGCGGGTGATCGCCGGTCTCGCGCGGATGACCCGCGACGTGGGCCTCGCGGAGGAACTGGCCCAGGACGCGCTCGTCGCCGCGCTCGAACAGTGGCCGGAGACCGGCGTGCCGCGCAACCCTGGCGCCTGGCTGATGACGATCGCCAAGCGGCGGGCCATCGACCTGTTCCGGCGCAACGAAACCTTCGGCCGCAAGCTCGACGAGATCGGCCGGGAGGCCGAACAGCTCGGCGAGGGCGTGCTGCCCGACTTCGACGCGGTCCTCGACGACGAGCAGATCGAGGACGACCTGCTCCGGCTGGTCTTCACCGCGTGCCACCCGGTGCTGTCCACCCAGGCGCGGGTGGCGCTCACGCTGCGCATGCTCGGCGGGCTCAGCACCGACGAGATCGCCCGCGCCTTCCTGGTGAAGGAATCCGCTGTCGCGCAACGCATCGTGCGGGCGAAGAAGACGCTCGCCGACGCCAAGGTGCCGTTTGAAACGCCGGTCGGCGACGAGCGCGTCGCACGCGTGCCCGCCGTGCTCGAAGTGATCTACCTGATCTTCAACGAGGGCTACTCCGCCACGCGCGGCGACGACTGGATGCGGCCCGCGCTGTGCGAGGACGCGTTGCGCCTCGGCCGGGTGCTGGCCGGCCTGATGCCGGGCGAACCGGAAGTGCACGGGCTGGTGGCGCTGATGGAGATCCAGGCTTCGCGCTCGGCGGCGCGCACCGGCCCGAACGGCGAACCGGTGCTGCTGATGGACCAGGACCGCAGCCGCTGGGACCGCCTGCTGATCCAGCGCGGCCTCACTGCGCTGGCCAGGTCCGAACGGCTGGCGGACGGCACGTACGGGCCGTATTCCGCGCAGGCCGCGATCGCCGCCTGCCACGCCGTGGCGGTGACGCCGGACGAGACCGACTGGGCGCGGATCGCGGCGCTGTACGCGGGATTGGCGCAGCTCACGCCGTCTCCGGTGATCGAGCTGAACCGGGCCGTCGCGGTCTCGATGGCCGAGGGGCCGGAAGCCGGGCTGGTGTTGGTGGACAAATTGCTGACTGAGCCCGCGCTGAAGAACTACCACCTGCTGCCGAGCGTGCGCGGCGACTTTCTGTACAAGCTCGGCCGCCGGGACGAGGCGCGCGCAGAGTTCGAGCGCGCGGCGAAGATGACCGGCAACGAGCGGGAGCGCGCGTTGCTTCTGGAGCGGGCCGAGTCGTGCAGCAAACTGGAAGCGGGAACGAGGTAGCCGGGCGGCACCGTGCGGTGCGGGAGTGATCTTCATGCCGGGAACGGTCCACCACCGGCCCGACAATTCCCGGTGCCACCGGCGGCCATCCCCAGGGTTGTCCACAAGTCGACACGCCTGTGGATAACCTGTTTCCGCTGGTAGAAGACGCAAGACCGGCCGAGAAAACCCGATCCGGTGAAAGACTCAGCGGTTCCGCACGTACCCCAGCCGCATCGACAACGCCGCCGCCGTCCCGGCCACCGTCGCGCCCAGCTCGTCCGCCCGGCGCATCACCCGCGGAGCGGGCCCGGCGACGCTGATCGCCGCGATCGGACGGCCCGAGTGGTCCCGCACGGC
The DNA here is from genome assembly GCF_042754125.1 of Amycolatopsis sp. NPDC059235. NCBI lineage: Bacteria > Bacillati > Actinomycetota > Actinomycetes > Pseudonocardiales > Pseudonocardiaceae > Amycolatopsis > Amycolatopsis sp. NPDC059235. The sequence continues at coordinate 69,711 of NZ_JBHZAG010000013.1, read as the reverse complement.
CGCCGCGACGCAGCCGACGTCCGGCTCGTTCTCCAGGTCGTCCACGGCCCAGCCGCGACGCCGGGTGCGCGCCAGTTCGTCCAGCAGCCGGACCGGGTCGTTGATGGTTTTGAGGGTGAGGCTGTCCAGCTTCATCCGGCGCACCCGCTCCACCCGGTCGGCCTCCGGCAACGCGGCCAGCCAGGCCTTGCCCAGCGACGTCGCGTGCTGCGGCCGCCGGGTGCCGAGGCGGCACGAGAGGGTGACCGCGCTGGCGCTGCGCTCGGTCGCGACGTAGACCATCGCGTCGTTGTCCGGCACCGCGAGATAGGTCGTCTCCCCGGAACGCTCGGCCAGCGCGGTGAGATACCGCGGCGCGCAGCGGTGCAGGTCGGTCGCCGCCATCGCGCGGGCGCCCAGTTCGACCAGCCGGGTGCCGAGCCGCACGCGTCCGGTGACGGTGTCCGCCTCGAGGTACTCCAGCCGCTTCAGCGTGCCGACGATCCGGTAGGCGGCGCTGCGCGAAAGGCCCAGTTGCCGGGCGAGCGCGTTCGTGGAGATTTCCTGGTGCTGCCCGACGTGTTCGAGCACCGCCAGCCCGCGCTCCAGGGTGCCGCTTTGGTCCAGCCCGCGTGCTGCTGCGTCCACGTTCGCCCTCCGCCTGTCGCTCTGCGTTCCCGGTCACCGGTGCGTGGTGCCATCAAGCGGGGTTGGACGCTAACACCTCCGATGTATGGACGGAAGATCTTGACCGATCTCTGTCATTCGGCAAGGTCGAGGTTGCGCCGAATGGTTCAACCTCCGATCGGTAAGACTGCTTACGAAGGGTAACGGAGACTGGAGTCACCCTCTCAGGAAAATCACAGCGCCCGTGCCGCACGGTTTGCGTGATGTCCACACGTCTGCGCACCCGGGCGTCGGTCGCCGCCGGGCGGCTGACCGCGTGGTTTTCCCGTACCGCCCGGCTGGGCCGCGGCGGGGTGATCGGCGGCCGCGTCACGCTGCGGCTCGACCCCAAGGCGCTGCGCAGGCTCGGCCGCGATCGCACGGTCGTGATCGTCACCGGCACGAACGGCAAAACCACCACGTCGCTGATGCTCACCCGCGCGCTCGAAGCGCTCGCCGAGGTCGCGCACAACGGCGACGGCGCGAACATGCCCGACGGGCTGGTCGCCGCGCTGGCCGCCGCCCCGGAAGCGCCGTACGCGGTGCTGGAGGTGGACGAAACCTACGTCCCGTGGGTGGCCGAGCAGGTGCAGCCGGCGGCGCTCGTGCTGCTCAATCTCAGCCGTGACCAGCTCGACCGCGTCGGCGAAGTGCGGATGATGGAGCGCGACCTCCGCGCCGCGTTCGCCGGGTTGTCGCGCACGGTCGTGGTCGCGAACTGCGACGACGTCCTGGTCACATCCGCGGCTTCGGCGGCGGCCCGCCCCGTGTGGGTCGGCACCGGACGCCGCTGGTCGGGCGATTCCGTCTCCTGTCCCCGCTGCGGCGGCGCGATCACCCACACCGATCGCGAATGGCGCTGTGCGGTGTGCGCCTTCGCTCGCCCGGAGGCGACCTGGACCCTCGACGGCGACCTGGTCCACACGCCCGGCGGCCGACAGGTGGACCTTGACCTTCGCCTGCCCGGCGAGGCCAACCGCGCCAACGCCGCTCTCGCGCTCGCCGCCGCGCACTGCGTCGGGGTGCCGCCGCACACCGCCGCGGCCCGGCTGCGCACGATCACCGACATCGGCGGGCGCTACCGAACGATTCGCCGCACCCGGCATTCAGTGCGGCTCATGCTTGCGAAAAATCCGGCTGGCTGGGCCGAAACGTTGCGTGTGCTCGACGAGGACACCCCGGTCGTCGTCGCGGTCAACGCGCACGAGGCGGACGGCCGCGACCTGTCGTGGCTCTGGGACGTGCACTTCGAGCGCCTGCGCGGCCGTCAGGTCGTCGTCGCCGGAGAGCGGTCCGCGGACCTCGCGGTGCGGCTTTGCTACGCCGAGGTGCCGCACTGGTCGGCCCCGGACCCGGTCAGCGCGATCGACACGCTGCCGCCGGGCGGGGTCGAACTCGTCGCGAACTACACCGCCTTCCGCGACCTGGTCGACCGGTTGCCTGATGTCTGATTCGACAGTCGGCATCGGCCTGCTGCTGCCCGAGGTACTGGGGACGTACGGCGATTCCGGCAACGCACAGGTGCTCTGCAAACGCTTGCAGTGGCGCGGTTACGACGCCGAGGTGGTGCCGGTTTCGCTCGACTCCGAGGTACCGTCCACTTTGGACCTCTACCTGCTTGGCGGCGGCGAGGACATGGCGCAGGTGCTGGCCGCGGACTTCCTGCGCGACTCGGCGGGGCTGCGGAGCGCCGCGAACGCGGGACGGCCGGTGTTCGGAGTCTGCGCCGGCCTGCAGATCCTGGGCACGCGCTTCCGCGGCGTCGACGGCGTCGACCACGCCGGGCTCGGGCTGCTCGACCTCGTCACCGGGCCGTCGCAGCAGCGCGCGGTGGCCGAGCTGATCGTCGAACCGAACCTGCTCGATACGCCGTTGACCGGCTTCGAGAACCACCAGGGCTCGAGCGTGCTCGGTCCGGGCAGCGCGCCGCTGGGCCGCGTCGTCCGGGGTACTGGCAACGGCGACGGCACCGAGGGCGCGGTCACCGACCACGTCGTGGGCACCTACCTCCACGGTCCGGCGCTGGCGCGCAACCCCGAGCTGGCTGACCTGCTGTTGTCGTGGGTGCTGGGCCACGCGCTGAAGCCGTTGGACCTGACTGAAGTGGAGACGCTGCGTTCGGAACGGCTGGCCGCACGCCGCGCCCGATGACGTCACTCCGCGCTCGTTACGCTGCGTGCGTGAGAATTCTCGCTGCAGCAGGCGTCCGGATGCGGACAACCGGGGTTGCCGTGCTTGCGCTCGCGCTTGCCATCGCGACCGCGTGTGTCGTCGTGGTGCTCCTGCTGCAGCAGTCGCTCGACCGGAGCGTCACCGAAAGCGCGCGTAGTACTGCAAGGCAGGTTGCCGTCCAACTCGTGCGCGCGGGCGCGCGAGACCTGTCGCCAAGCGACGTCGCGAGCACTGGTGACACCGAAGCCGTCACGCAGGTCCTCGGGCCGCGAAGCACGCCGATCGCGAGTGACCCGGCGATTGTCGGCCGTCCGGCTATCACGGCCGCGCGTCCGGCTCCGGGGCAGGAAACCGTCGAGACGCTGCCGCTCGGCTTAGACGGCGACGGCAGCGACTACCGCTTGGTCTCGGAAGGCGTCAACGGACCAGGCGGACCGTTCACCGTCATCTCGGCACGGTCGCTTGAGCCCGTCACCGAAGCGTCCGCGCGGCTTACGCTGCTGCTAGGGCTGATTTCGCTGCCATTGCTCGGTATCGCTGGCTTCGCGGTGTACCGCTCGGTCGGGTCCGCACTGCGACCGGTTGAGCGGATGCGGCGCACTGTCGCTGAGATCTCGACGCGCGACCTCGCATTGCGCGTACCGCTGCCTCCTGGCGGCGACGAGGTACATCGGCTCGCTGTCACGCTCAATGAGATGCTCGAACGGCTTGGCTCGGCGCAGGCCGCGCAACGCCGCTTCGTCGCCGACGCGAGCCACGAGCTGCGCTCGCCGCTGTCGACCATCAGCACTGCGCTCGACGTTTCAAACCAGCACCCGGAGACCACCGACGAACTCGTCCCGGTGATCACTCGCGAGACCGCGCGCCTGCGAGAGCTGGTTGACGACCTCCTGATGCTCGCGCGCACCGACGACGCCACGGACCGGCCCGCGCGCACCGAAGTCGATTTAGACGACATCGTTCGCGCCGAAGCCGAACGCGTACGCGGCGAAGCAGCTGTCGAGATCGAAGTGCGCGCAGGACCGGCGAAGGTGCGCGGCAGTGAGGCGCAGCTGCGTCGCGCCGTACGCAATCTCGTCGACAACGCGTGCGGGCATGCGCGCGAGCGGATCCGGATTGCGAGTTCGGTGCAAGATGAGATGGTCGTGGTGGAGGTGAGCGACGACGGCCCCGGAGTCGCCGAGGAGGACCGGGAGCGGGTGTTCGAGCGGTTTGTGCGGCTGGACGCGTCACGGCGGCGCGGCGGCACCGGGCTGGGCTTGTCGATCGTGGCCGGCATCGCGGCCCGGCACGGCGGCCGCGCGCGGTACGTCGACGTCGCCGACCCGAGCTACCCGGGCGCGCACTTCGTGATCGAACTGCCGAGCATTGAACTGCCCCGGATCGAGGAGGACTGAGCATGCGGTTGCTGATCGTGGAGGACGAGCTGGAGTTCGCCGAAACCCTTCGCCGCGGCCTGGTCGCCGAGGGATTCACGGTGAACGTCGCGCACACCGGCCGGGACGGGCTCTGGTCGGCGATGGAGCACGATTACGACGCCGTGGTGCTCGACATCATGCTTCCCGAGCTTTCCGGTTACGAAGTGCTGAAACGTTTGCGGGCCGCGGAGAATTGGACGCCGGTGCTGATGCTCACGGCGAAGGACGGCGAGTACGACGAGGCGGACGCATTCGACCTCGGTGCGGACGATTATCTGTCGAAACCGTTCTCGTTCGTCGTTTTGCTGGCTCGCTTGCGTGCGCTGCTTCGCCGGGGTGCGCCCGCGCGTCCGGCGGTGCTCACTGCTGGGGATTTGCAGCTCGACCCGGCCGCGCGAACTGTCCACAGAGGAGAGACGCGGATCGAGCTGACCGCGCGCGAGTTCGGGTTGCTGGAGTTTTTGCTGCGTCGGCAGGGGGCGGCGCTGACCAAGAACGAGATTCTCGGTCACGTGTGGGACGCGCATTACGAGGGCGACGAGAATGTGGTCGAGGTTTACGTCGGGTATTTGCGGCGGAAGATCGACGCGCCGTTCGGGACGCGGACAATCGAAACGGTGCGCGGGGTCGGGTACCGACTCGTCGGATGAGCGGGCACGTCGTGCTCGTAGCGGCGGGAAACGGCGTTCCCAAAGCTAAGCAACCGAAATCCCCGCCACCGCCCGAACGACAGCAGTGCACCGATCCTCGACATACTCCAACCCGGCGTCAGAAGCGATCTTCCGCGCCTCGGCCGACACAAGACCCTGCTGCAACCACAACGCCTTAGCCCCGATCGCGACCGCGGACCGGGCGATGTCCGGCGCTTCCCCGGCCGGACGGAAGACGTCCACCAGATCCACCGGCTCCGGAATGTCCTCCAGCGACCGGTACACCTTCTCCCCGAGCAGTTCGGTCGCCGACGGATGCACCGGAATGATCCGGAACCCGTGCGCCTGCAGGGAAGCCGGCACACCGTGCGCGGCCTTGCCCGGGTCGCGGCTCAGGCCGACGACCGCGATCGTGCGCGCGCTGGCAAGGATTTCTTCGGGCTTCATACTCTCCTCAACATCCCAGCACAGCCAGGGATTCCGCGACGGTCACAGCCGCCACAACCGCAGCCCGCGAACGCGGTAGACCGGCCACAGCACATGCCACGGAGACCGCCGCAGAAACGCGGAACTGCACGCTAAAACATTGCGCGCGACAGTGGACGCCACCTCGTGCCGGTCTGGCCAAGCCTCGCCGCGGGCACCGAGCGCGAGGCGAAAGACCGTCAACAGGCCGCGTCCCTGCACGTCATAGCGGGCACCGGTGTCGCCCGCGTCGGGAAGAAGACGGGCGATTTCCACGCGAAACGCACCGCCGACCGGCGCACCCGCCGGCACGTCGAAGACGCTGCCCACGATCGCACGGCCGTGCAGCCGACGCGCGAATCGCGTGAGCAGCCGTCGTTCCCACCAGGGCAGCAAGCGGCGGTGAGCCAGCAGCGCGGCGCACTCGCCGTGGCCGAGGGCGAACACCTCGGCGAGGTCGTCGTACCGGCTCACCGCGGTCGGTTCCGCCAGGTGCAGCCGCACCTCGAAGCGAACCTGCGCGATCAGTTCGTCGATCGCTTCCCGCCGGTCGAGCCGTGCCTTCTGCCGCGAAGCCGCCCAGTCGCCCATGTGCCCACACTCTGAACCCGGCAACGCACCGAGTCCAGAGGTTCAGCCGATCTTCGACCCGTACATCTCGCCGAGGTCGTCCGCGATCAGTTCGATCCGGGCGCCGTCCGGGTCGGCGAAGTAGATGGAGGTGCCGCTTTCTTCCTGGTACTTCACGCCGGCCGCGTCGAGCCGAGAACGTGCGCCCGCCCAGGCTTCCGGGGTGAGCGACAGGGCCAGGTGGTGCAGGCCGCCGAGCACCTCCGCGTACGGGCCGAGGTCGAGGCCGGGCAGGTCGAAGAACGCGACCGCGTTGCCGTTGCCGACGTCGAAGAAGAAGTGGCTCGACCCCGGGTAGTCGCGGTTTTCGATCAGCTCGGTGAGCGGGAAGCCGAGAATGTCCTGGTAGAAGGTGATCGTCCGCTCGACGTCGCTGGACAGCAGCGCGGTGTGGTGGATGCCGCGGCCCACGGTCGCCGGGCGCTCCGGCGCGGGGTGCAGATGCTGGTCCCGCAGCCGGTCGCGAGTCTGCGCGAGCTGGGCGACTTCGGTCTCGGTGGGTGCCATTTCGGGTCACGTCCTCTCTGGGAGCCAACACAGAGAACGATACGCCGACAAACTCTCGCTCGCAAGAGATTTGCGAGCGAGAGAAGTAGCTCGTACCGGTGAATGGAACGATCGGGTTGGCTCAAGTGGCGTGGTCAGGCAAAGTCCGTCCCGTGGAACCCGCTGAGCTGCAGGACGCCGTCGCGCTGCTGACGAGCGCGTACGAGCGCCACGAGCCGATCGATCCGCTCGTGAAGACCTTCCCCGACGGCACCATCGAAGACGCCTACCGCGTGCAGCAGGAGCAAGTCCGCGCGTGGGTGGCGGGAGGCGACGTCGTGCGCGGCCACAAGGTCGGCCTCGCCTCCGCCGCGATGCAGCGCCAGATGGGCGTGAACCAGCCCGACTTCGGGCACCTCACCAGCTCGATGTTCCTGCTCGAACACCAGCCGATCCCGACGACGCGGTTCCTGCAGCCGCGCATCGAACCGGAGATCGCGTTCGTGCTAGGCGCGCCGCTGCGCGGTCCGGGAGTGACCGTCGCCGACGCCGTCCGCGCGGTCGACTTCGTGCTTCCGTCGCTGGAGATCGTCGATTCGCGGGTCCGCGACTGGAAAATCTCGATCTTCGACACCGTCGCGGACAACGCGTCCTCCGGCGGCGTCATCCTCGGCAGCAGCCCGACCAACCTCCGCGACGTCGACCTGCGACTCGCCGGCTGCACGCTGCACGTCAACGGCCAGCTCGCGGCCACCGGCGCGGGCGGAGCGGTGCTGGGTTCGCCGATCAACGCACTCGTGTGGCTGGCCAACACCGTCGGCCCGCTCGGCGTGACGCTGGAGCCCGGCCACGTCGTCCTGCCCGGTTCGATGACCGCCGCGCAGACCGTCCGCCCCGGCGACACCGTCGTGGCGACCATGGCCGGCTTGGGCAGCGTGACCGCGGTGTTCGCTCCGGAGGAGGAAAAGTGACCGCCGATATCGCTGCCGCAGCGCAGGAACTGCTCAACCGGACCGAAGAGAGCGCGCAGCTCACCGACACCTGGCCGGACCTCGACCTCACCACCGCGTATGCGATCCAGGACGAAGCCCTGCGGCTGCGTCAGGAACGCGGCGAGACGCTGATCGGGGTGAAGCTCGGGCTGACGTCGCGGGCGAAACAGCAGCGGATGGGCGTCGCGGAACCGCTGCTCGCGTGGCTGACCGACGCGATGGTGCTGCCCGCGGGCGCGCCGACGCCGCAGCTCATCCACCCGCGAGCGGAGCCGGAATTGGTGTTCGTGCTCGGCGAGCGGCTCGTCGGTCCGGGCGTCACCGCGGCAACCGCTCTCGGCGCGGTTTCCCAGGTATATGGCGGAATCGAGATCATCGACAGCCGTTACCGCGACTACCGGTTCACGCTGCCGGATGTCGTCGCGGACAATGGTTCGTCGGCGTTGTTCGGGCTCGGCTCAGTCGGCCGTCCACCGTCCTCTTTGGACCTTTCGCTGGAAGCCGCACTGCTCGAAGTGGACGGTCAGATCGTCGACACCGCGACCGGTGCCGCCGTGCAGGGACACCCGGCCGAAGCACTGGCGCTGGCGGCGAATTCCTTGGCCGCGCGCGGATTGGCGCTGGAACCGGGCTGGCTCGTGCTGACCGGCGGGATGACCGACGCCGTTGAACTGCGTCCCGGATCCCGCGTCGCCGCGCACTTCTCGAACCTGGGCTCGGTGACGATCAGCGGGTAGCGAGCCGCTTGATCCCGGCGATCACGCGCGGCCACACTTCGCGCGGCAGGTCGTGTCCCATGCCGGGCACGAGGTCGAGGTCCGCCCCGAGCGCGCGGGCGGTCGCGCGGCCGCCGGACACGTTCACCAGCGGGTCGGCCGTACCGTGAATCACCAAGGACGGCAACGAAAGCCGGCGCAGATCGGCGGTCCGGTCGCGGGAGGACAGGATCGCGGCGAGCTGCCGGAACACGCCCGCCGGGTTGAGGCCGCGGTCGTACGTGCGTTCCGCGCGCTCGCGGAAATGGTCCTCGTCGAACACGTAACCGGGCGAGCCGATCAGCCTCGACGTACGCACCAGTTGCGTCACGTAGTCCTCGCGCGTGCGCGGCCCCGGAGCCAGCATCGCGAGCGCGGCCCGCGGGCTGGGCAGGCCGACGTGACGCGCGCCGGTGGTCGACATGATCGAGGTCAGCGTCCGCGCCCGCTCCGGGTGCCGGATCGCGAACTCCTGCGCGATCATCCCGCCCATCGACGTGCCGACGACGTGCGCGCGCTCGATGCCGAGAGCGTCGAGCAGCTTGCTCGCGTCGTCGGCCAGATCGCCGAGCGAGTACGGCGCGGAGCGCAGGAAGTACGCGAGCGGAAGGCTGGCCCGGCCGGTCCACCACTGCGAGCGCCCGACGTCGCGGTTGTCGAACCGGTGCACGTGGAAACCGGCCTCGGCGAGCTGGGCGCAGAACTCGTCGTCCCACCAGATCATCGGCGCGGCGAGGCCCATCACCAGCAGCAACGGCGGCGCGGACGGATCGCCGAACGATTCGTGGCACAGCGTGATGCCGCCGGCTTCGAGGGTCTGCTCGGTCATGGGGTCAGTCTCGCGCACTCCGGAGGTAGCGGGCACGGAGGAACGGGCGGAAATCGTCGTCGGACCCGAGGCGGACGTCGATTTCGTGGGTGAGGACGTCCCCTTCCGGGGTGATCCGGTGGATCGCGACGCCGCGTTCGGTCTGCTTTTCCAGCTGCAGCGCGCCGTCGCGCCAGCCGCCGCGCGCGGGAGACGCGGGCGGGAAGCCGTAGCTGTCGAAGCCGAACCACAGGGTTTCGCCAGTCGCCGGGTCGACGGTGAAGACGTGGTGTCCCAGCATTCGCGAGCCGTCTTCGCGGGTCTGGACGTAGTCCTCCAGCACGGCGAATCCGTCGAGCGCGCGGCGGTAACTGCAGGTCGCGGTGGCGGTCGCGGCGGGAGCCCAGGGCGCGGCGGCGAGTTCTTCGGTGCCGGACCAGTCTCCGACGAGGGCGGCAAGGGCTTCGTGCGCGACGCCGACGACGGGCATTTCCATGAGTGTCCCCCTTGGTTTCGACAGGTACCTGTCGAAGTGGAACACTAGCACGCATGACCTCGAGGACGCCCCGCGCGGAAAGCCTTACGCAGCTTGTCAACGAGGTCTTCGTGGCCAACGGCGCGCTGCTGGCCGCCGGCGACGCACTCACCGCCGAGGCCGGGTTGACCGCCGCGCAATGGCAGGTCGTCGGCTTCCTCGAAGACGGCCCGGCGACCGCGGCGGAGCTGGCCCGGCGGCGCGGGTTGCGGCGGCAAAGCGTGCAGGAGACGGTGAATCGCCTGCTCCGAGACGGAATGCTCTCCCGCGCCGACAATCCGGCGGACGCCCGCGCGCCCCTGTTGCGGCTGACTGCCAAAGCGCAGGCCGCGCTACGAATCCTGGGCTCCAGGCAGGCCGAATGGGCGGACGCCGTCGCTTCCGGCCTGTCCGAAAAAGACGTCGAGACGACCCTGCGCACGCTTCGCGTGTTGCGCGATCTGGTCTGAGCGGAGTGCGGGTAGTACTCTCCCGCTAGAGCGCTCTATCAAATCGCAAGGGGGCGAGCAGCATGGACGTTCTGCGCGAGAAGGGCCTCGGCCCGCTGCGGGTGATTCTGGCGTTCACCCTGGTCAGCACGGTCCTGCACTACACCCACAACGTCGTGCGCGCGGCGGACTACCCGCAGGTCCCGGGGATCAGCGTGCCGGTCACCCAGGTCGTGGTGGCGCTCAGCTGGGTCGTTTTCACCGTGTTCGGCGCGCTCGGCTATCGCGCCTACATGCGCGGCCAGTACTGGCGATCGCTGGCGTTTCTGCTGGTCTACTCGCTGTCCGGGCTGGCGAGCGCGGGACATTTCCTGGTCGGCGTGCCGCAGGTCCCGGCGTTCTGGTTCGCGACGATCTTCACCGACACGTTCGCGGCGATCGCGCTGTGGGTATTCGTCTGCTGGGCGGCGATGCGGCTCAACCGGGTGAGCGTCGCCGGGCAAATGTCTACACAACATTGACGTTCGTTGAAGTCATGTAGACAATCGAGGACGTGACCACCACCACACCTGTCACATTCGAGCGGCATCCGGACGCTTACCGGCACTGGCGGCTGACCGTCGACGGCGAGGTCGCCTGGCTGGAGATGGACGTCGACGAGCAAGGCGGCCTCGTGCCCGGGTACGAGCTGAAGCTGAACTCGTACGACCTCGGCGTGGACATCGAGTTCTACGACGCCACGCAGCGGCTGCGGTTCGAACATCCGCAGGTGCGCGCGGTGATCGTGACGAGCGCCAAGGACAAGGTGTTCTGCGCCGGGGCCAACATCCGGATGCTCGCCGCGTCGCCGCACGAGTGGAAGGTGAACTTCTGCAAGTTCACCAACGAGACCCGCAACGGCATCGAGGACGCCACCGAGTTCTCCGGCCAGACCTACGTCGCGGCGGTGAACGGCAGCTGCGCCGGCGGTGGTTACGAGATCGCGCTGGCCTGCGAAAAGATCCTGCTGGTCGACGACAACTCGTCGACCGTCGCGCTGCCCGAGGTGCCGCTGCTCGGCGTGCTGCCCGGCACCGGCGGGCTGACCCGGGTGGTCGACAAACGGCGCGTCCGCCGGGATCTCGCGGACGTGTTCGCCACGAGGCCGGACGGGGTCAAAGGCCGGACCGCGGTCGACTGGCGGCTGGTGGACGAGCTGGTGCCGCGCGTCGGGTTCCGCGAGAAGGTGCTTTCGCGGGCGCACGAACTGGCCGCCGAATCCGACCGGCTGCCCGCCGAGCAGGGGATCGAACTCGCGCCGCTGGAGCCGTCGATCACCGACGACGGGATCGAGTACCGGCATGTTCGCGTCGCCTATGACCGGCCGAACTCGCTGGTCACGCTCACCGTGCTGGGTCCTTCCGGAGAACCGGAGCTGGACGGCTGGCTGCTGCGGCTGACTCGCGAGCTGGACGACGCGATCCTGCGGCTGCGCACGAACGAACCGGATCTCGGCACCTGGGTGCTGCGCACCGAGGGCGATCCGGAGGCGGTGCTCGCGCACGAGGAGGTCGTGCTCAGCGGGAAAGACTGGCTGAGCAACGAAATCCTGCATTACTACAAGCGCACGCTGAAGCGGCTGGACGTCACCAGCCGTACCTTGATCGCGCTGATCGAACCGGGCAGCTGCTTCGCGGGCAGCCTGCTTGAGCTGGCCTTCGCGGCAGACCGGCAGTACCTGCTGGACGGACCGCCGATCGACGACGAGGACAGCCCCGAGCGTGCGTCGATCACCTTGTCCGAAGCCAATTTCGGCGTCTTCCCGATGGGCAACGGCCTGTCCCGGCTCGAGTCGCGGTTCTACGGCGACGACGACCACCTGACGTGGCTGGCCCGTGAACGCGACCGTGCGCTGAGCGCCGCCGAAGCCGTCGAACTCGGCCTGGTCACCGACGCTCCGGACGACCTCGACTGGGAGGACGAGATCCGGATCGCGTTGGAAGGCCGGGCCTCGCTGTCGCCGGACGCGCTCACCGGGATGGAGGCGAACCACCGGTTCGTCGGCCCGGAAACGATCGAAACCAAGATCTTCGGCAGGCTGACCGCCTGGCAGAACTGGATCTTCACCCGACCGAACGCCTCCGGACCCGAGGGCGCGCTGCGCCGCTACGGCACCGGGCAGAAGGCGGTCTTCGACAGGAAGCGGGTCTGAACCGATGCCCGAAAAGATCGACTACGACGCCAAAATCCCGAACAACGTGCACCTCGCCGACGACCGGAGGCTGCAGCGCGCGCTGGAGGGCTGGCAGCCGAAATTCATGAACTGGTGGGGCGAAATGGGCCCCACGCTGGAGACCGAGGGCGTGTACCTGCGCACCGCGGTGAGCGTCGGCCGCGACGGCTGGGCGCACTTCGACCACGTCAACGTCCCGGATTACCGCTGGGGCATCTTCCTCGCCGAGCGGGAACAGGACCGGCGGATCGCGTTCGGCGAGCACGCCGGCGAGCCGGTGTGGCAGCAGGTGCCCGGCGAGTACCGCGCCGATCTGCAGCGGCTGATCGTGATCCAGGGCGACACCGAGCCCGCGTCTGTCGAGCAGCAGCGACTGCTGGGGCTCACTGCGCCGTCGCTCTACGACCTGCGCAATCTCTTCCAGGTGAATGTGGAGGAGGGGCGGCATCTGTGGGCGATGGTGTACCTGCTGCACGCGTACTTCGGCCGCGAAGGCCGGGACGAGGCCGAGGGCCTGCTGCTGCGCAACTCCGGCAGCCCGGACGCACCGCGCATCCTCGGGGCGTTCAACGAGGAAACGGCCGACTGGCTCGCGTTCTACATGTTCACGTACTTCACCGACCGCGATGGGAAATACCAGCTCGGCACGTTGAAGGAAAGCTCGTTCGACCCGCTGTCGCGCACCTGCGAGTTCATGCTCAAGGAGGAGGCGCACCACATGATGGTGGGCACCACCGGCGTCGACCGGGTGGTGCTGCGCAGCGCGGAACTGATCCGCGAGCACGACACGTACGACATCGCCTCGCACGGCGGGATTCCACTCGACCTGATCCAGCGGTACCTGAACTTCCACTACACGGTGTCGCTCGACCTGTTCGGCAGCGAGACGTCCACGAACGCGGCGAACTACTACACCGCCGGGCTCAAGGGCCGCTGGCAGGAGACGCGGCGCAAGGACGACCACAAACTCACCGACGACAGCCGTCTGCTGGACCGACCGCGCGAGGACGGGACCTGGACGTCCGAGGAACTGCAGGCCATCCTGCTGCTGAACCTCGACCTGCGCGGCGAGTACACCGCGGACTGCCAGACCGGCGTGAACCGGTGGAACAAGATCCTTGCCGACGCGGGCATCGACTTCCGGTTCGCGTTGCCGCACCCTGGTTTCAACCGCGAGGTGGGCATAAACTCCGGCCACCACGTCACCCCGGACGGCAGCATCGTCGACGAGGCGACGTGGGAGGCAGCGCGGCACAAATGGCTGCCGACCGCCGAGGACCTGACGTTCGTCCGGTCGCTCATGCACCCGGTGTACGAGCGCGGGAAGATCGCCAGCTGGGTCGCGCCGCCGCGGCAGGGCATCAACGGAAAACCTTTCGACTACGAGTACGTGTACCTCACCTGAGGGGGCACCGATGACGGTTCCCGCGAACTTCAACGCCGCGGAGTACCTGCTCGGCCGCGGCCGTCCGGACGCGCTCGCGGTCGTCTCGCCGCGGCGCACGCTCAGCTACGGCGAACTCGCCGCCGAGACCCACCGGGTCGCGTCCGGCCTGCGCGCGCTGGGCGTGCGGCCGGAGGAGCGGGTGATGTTCTGCATGGTCGACGACGTCGAGCTGCTGAGCGGGATTCTCGGCGCGATGCTCGTCGGCGCGGTCGCGGTGCCAGTGTCCACTATGGTCACCGGGTTGGAACTGGGCCAGGTGCTCGCCGATTCGCGGGCGCGGGTGCTGTGCGTGTCCGGGGAGTTTTCCGCGCAGGCGGCAGGCGCGCTGACCAGTGCGCCCGAGGTGACCGACGTGGTGCTCGACCGGGCGGATCCGGCGGAATTCCCGGCCGGGGTGCGGACGCATCGGTGGCCGCTGACCGCTGTGGACGATGTCGTGGCCGCGCCGACCTGGGAGGATTCGCCCGCGCTGTGGCTGTACACCTCGGGCACGACCGGGCAGCCGAAGGGTGCGATGCACCGGCACGGAAGCATCCGCGCGGTGTGCTCGACTTATGCTTCGCAGGTGCTGGGAGTGTCCTCTTCGGACCGATTCCTGTCCGTGCCAAAATTGTTCTTCGCTTACGGGTTGGGGAATTCCGCGTTCTTCCCGCTCTCTTGTGGAGGGACGACGCTGCTGGAACCGGCGCGTCCGACGCCGGGGATCATCGCCGCGCGGGCGCGGGCGGACCGGCCGACGTTGTTCTTCGGAGTACCGACTTTCTACGCGGCACTGTTGGCCAGCGACGTGCCGGACGACTCGTTTTCCTCGGTGCGGTACGCGGTTTCGGCCGGAGAGCCGTTGCCGTCCGCGCTGTTCACTCGGTTCCGGGCGCGGTTCGGGGTGGAGATTCTGGACGGGATCGGGTCGACCGAGGCGTTGCACATCTTCCTGTCCAACCAGCCGGGCGCGGTGCGGCCGGGCAGCACCGGCGTGGCGGTGCCGGGTTACTCGGTCGAGCTCCGGGACGAGCAGGGTGCGGTCATTTCAGAGGCGGACCGGGCGGGCGAGCTGTTCGTGTCCGGCCCGTCCATCGCGACCGGGTATTGGGCGCGATACGAGACTACGAAACAGGTTTTCCAGGGTCCGTGGCTGCGGACCGGGGACAGTTACGTGCGCAACTCGGACGGCACCTACACGTGTCTCGGCCGGTTCGGGGACATGTTGAAGGCGGGCGGGATCTGGGTGTCTCCGTCCGAAGTGGAGGAACGGCTGCTGCAGCATCCGGCCGTGGCCGAGGTCGCGGTGGTCGCCGCGCCGGACGAGGACGGATTGGACAAGCCGGTGGCGTGTGTCGTTGCCGCTCCATCGGCCACTGTGGACGCTGAGGAGCTGATCGAGTTTTGCCGGGAGGGCTTGGCGGCGTTCAAACGGCCGCGTGGCGTGGTGGAGATGGCCGAGCTGCCGAAGACCGCGACCGGGAAGATCCGGCGGAACGTGATCCGCGAAATGGTGCGCGAGTCGCTGCTCGTGCCGCAGCCGCAATCGTGATCGACTGGCCGGCATGATCGACGAGCACTTCGTGGTGGACGCCCACGTGCACACTCCGCGGCTGCCCACGCTCAAGCCCGCGTGGCTCGACTGGGCGCGCGATTTCGCCGGCGAATATCCGTGGCGCACGGTGTACGACGCGGACGGCTCGGTGATCCCCGCGGCAATGGACGACCTCATGGCGAGCGAGGGCGTCGATCGGGTGCTGTTGTTTTGCGAATACAGCCCGCGGGCTACCGGTATTCAGGCGATTGAAGACAATCTTCCGCTGGTCGCCTACAACCCGGAGCGGTTCCGTCTCGTGGCGAACGTGAACCCGCATCTGCACCATCCGCTGGTCGAGGAGGTGGAACGGCAGCTAGCGCTGGGCGCGGTGGCGTTGAAGATCCATCCGGTGCACGGCGCGTTTTCCCCGGCGGACAAAGAGCTGTACCCGGTGTACGCCTTGTGCGCTGAGCGCGAGATTCCGGTGATCCTCCACTCTGGACTGTCAGTTTTCCCCGGTTCCCGTGCTAGCTATGGGGATCCGTCGCTGCTGTCCGATGTGGTCGAAGACTTCCCGTCGGTGAACTTCGTGTTCGCGCACGGCGGCCGGGGCTGGTGGTACGACGTGGCGGCGTTCATGGCCCAGGCGAGGCCGAACGTGTGGCTCGACCTCGCCGGGCTGCCGCCGAAGAAACTGCCGGAGTACTACGCGCGCTTCGACCTCGTGCGGCTGGCGCGGAAGTGGATCTTCGGCACTGACTGGCCGGGAGTGCCGGGAACCGCGGTGAACGTCCGCGCGGTCGCCGATCTGGGGTTGCCCGCTGACGTCCTGGACGGGGTGCTCTCTGGCAACGCGTTACGGCTGATGCCCGGCTTGCGGTGAGCTACTTCCGCCAGAACAGAAGACCGGGGTGCGGAACGGCGGTTCGTCGCCCCACCAGCCCTGCCAGTCGTGATTCTCCCACGGACCGCGGTGCGGGCCGAACTTGTTGCGCCCCATGATTTCCGCGCCGACGTGGCCGCTGCGGTGCATGTCGCGGGTGAAGTAGTCGTCGAGCCCGCGGGTGCCGCCCGGTTCGCCGCGCATGGGCCAGCTGGCGGTGGCCCCGGCCCAGGCGAAGAGCGGTCCCGGATCGGGATGGCCGAACGGCTGCTCGAGAGTTTGGTCCGGCCCGGCGCCGTAGCCGTCGGCGGAAACGTTGAAGCACTGGACGCGTACCAGCATCGAGACCCCCTGCTTGTCTTTTGCAAGCACTATGCCGGAGGTGATGGTAAAGTGCAAGTGGTCGGAGGAGGTGTGCGATGCCGGACGGTCCGCGCTCGGGATGCCCGATCAACGCCGCGATCGAGGTGATCGGCGACCGGTGGAGCCTGCTGGTCCTGCGCGACATCATGTTCGGCGACCGGCGGCATTTCCGGCAATTGCAATCGCAGTCCGAGGAGGGAATCGCGTCGAATATCCTCGCCGACCGATTGCGCACGCTGACCGAAGCGGGATTGCTCACCCGTGATTCGGCAGGCCGTGGCCAGCGCGCGACTTACAGTTTGACCGAACCCGCGATTCAGCTGGTGCCGGTTTTGGTGCAGCTGGGAAGCTGGGGTTTGCGGCATCGCCCGACTACACCGGAATTGCGTGTGCGCGCGGAACTGCTGGAGGCGGGCGGGCCGCCGCTGTGGGAAGAGTTCATGGCGGAGCTGCGGGAGCGGCATTTGGGGATCGCCCGGCCTGATGGCGACGGGCCGACGGCGACGGAGCGTTTGGCGGCGGCTTATGCGGAGGCTGTCGCGCGGGGTTGACTGCGGGCCGGAGGCGCTTGCCCGGCCCTGGATACGTTCCGCTGGAGTTGATCACTCGATTTGGCATTCGTGCTGTTGGAACGGATCCGCCGTGTGCGCGCGGAACTGCTGGAGGCGGGTGGGCCGCCCGTTGTGGGAGGAACTCACGGCGTGGCTCCGGGAACGGCATTTGGGGATTGCCCGGTCCGGCAGCGGCGGAGCGTTCGGCGGCTTATGCGGAGGCTGTCGCGCAGGGCTGACCGCAGACCCGAGGCGCTTGCCCGGCCCTGGATACCTCCCGTCGAAGTTGATCACTCGATTCGGCATCCGTCCTGCTGAAACGGATCCGCCGAGAGGTCCGGATCGTCACCCTTCCCGACTGAGGAAGGGAGCCGGGAATGCCGGACGAGGACGAGGTGCGCCGGTTGTCGAAGAGAATGGCCGGGATTGTCGGCGCGAATCCGGGACTTCGTGACGACACCGACGACGCTTGCCAAACGGCCTGGCTGGAATTCCTGTGCCGACAGCCGGTTTTGAAGGGGCCGAATAATCTGGCCGGTTGGCTGACCACAGTCGCGCGCAGGCACGCGCTCCGAGCGGTGGAAAAGCGTTCGCAGGTGACCTTTGCCGACAACGCGCAACTGGAGACGCACAAACCGGCGGAGTCGCCCGAGAAGCACGCGTTGGCCGGTGAACTGGCGGCCGCGTTGTGGCGTGCGGTGGAGCAGTTCCCGGAGCGCCATCGGCGGATGGTGTTTCTGCTGGCGCATTATCCGGAGCTGCGACATGACCAGTTGGCGGCGGAATTGGGGGTCGCCACGTCGAGCGTGAGCAAGATCCGGCAACGCTGTTTGACGGCGCTTCGGCGGCGGCTCGAGTCGGAGGGGTTCAGTTATCCCTGACCGCTGAAACCGCCGGTCGGAGGCGCGAACCACGGTACGATCCGGGCCGTGATCCGGACGGCGATCAGGGGGGCGCGGTGAGCGGTGTCAAGGTGTTGGTGACGGGGGCGAGCATCGCGGGACCCGCGCTGGCCCACTGGTTGCGCCGGCGGGGAGCCGAGGTGACCGTGGTGGAACGGGCTCCCGAGTTGCGTCCCGGCGGGCAGGCGGTGGACGCGCGCGGGGTGGCCAAGGACGTCATCGCGCGCATGGGCCTGGACGCGGCGGTGCGCGCGGCGTGCACCGACACCGCCGGCGCGCACACCGTCGACGCGGACGGGCAAGTGCTGGAGACCTTCCGTGCCGACGACGACGGCGGCGACGGGTTCATCGCGGACATCGAGATCCTGCGCGGAGACCTGTCGCGGGTGCTCTATGAGGACACCCGCGACGGCGTCGAGTACCTCTTCGGCGACCGGATCGCCGAACTCGCCCAGGACACCGGCGGCGTCGACGTGGTCTTCGCGGGCGGCGACCGGCGGCGCTTCGACCTGGTGGTCGGGGCCGACGGGCTGCACTCGTCGTTGCGGTCGATGGCTTTCGGGCCGCACGAGCGGTTCCTTCGCCACCTCGGGCACGTGCTGGCCTTCTACAGCGTCCCCAACGAGTTCGGGCTGGATCGCTGGCTGCTCGAATACCAGGAGTCCGGGCGCACCGCGCTCCTGCGTCCCATCCAGGACGCGACCCGCGCGATGGCGATGTTCTACTTCGCCGCGCCTGATTTCGACGTCGACTACCGGGACGTCGCGGCCCAGAAGGTGCTGCTGCGGGAGCGGATGGCTGGCCTCGGCTGGCGGACCCCGGAGATCCTCGCGCACCTCGACGACACCCCGGACTTCTACCTCGACCAGGTCGCCCAGGTGGTGATGGACCGATGGTCGAACGGACGCGTAGGGCTGCTCGGGGACGCGGCGTTCAGCTCGTCGCCGATGTCCGGACAGGGCACCGGACTGGCCCTGGTCGGCGCCTACCTGCTGGCCGGCGACCTGGCCGAGGCCGGATGGGACGCCGACGCCGGGTTCGGCCGCTACGAGGCGCGAATGCGTTCGTTTGTCGAAGCCAATCAGGAGATCGGCCGGTTGAACGCGCGCAGCCGTGACGTCCCGGGGCCTGATGCTGAGCCGGGTCCTGATTTCGCCAGCGAAGAGTTCATGGAGTTGGTCGGGCGCGCGATCAACGGCGTCGAACTGCCGGACTACGCGGAGGTGGAGGACTCCGGACCCTCGGCCAAGCCGTAGGGGATCAGCCGTTCACCGAGCGGAGGGTCCGCATCGCCTCCGCCAACCCCGAGGCGTCTGGGCCCAGCGGAGTGAGAACGATCCGCCGCAAGATCTCCGCACAAGCGGCCCTCGCTTTGACCGCGACCTCCAGCCCGTGCTCCGTCAGCGCGGCGAACGTCACCCGGCGGTCCTCCGGGCTCGGGACGCGGCAGATCAGATCCGCGGCGACCAGCCGGTCCGCCACCTTCGTGAAGCCCCCGCTCGACAGGGCGGCTTCGGTGGCGAGCCGGGTCATCGGCATCCGGTGGTCCGGGGACCGCACCAGGCGCAGCAGGATGTCGAACGACGCGGGGGCCAGGCCGAATCGTTCGGCGATTTCGCCCATCAGCGCGTTCTGCGTGGCCAGATAGCCCTCGATCACGAGGCCCCACCACGTCACGATCTCGTCGTCGTCCGTCTGCGGATCCGGGGTCATCCGGCGGAGTCTACCCGGAATACATCTTGCGCGCGAGAAGTTACCGGGACAATGAAGGGAGCGCATACTCCTGGAAGCGAAGCCGCCGAACGAGGAGCGACGATGATCCACCAGTACACCGAGGGCGATCCCGATCTCCCGGTGCTTCTTCTGCTGCACGGAACCGGCGGCGGCCCGGACGATCTGCTCGGGCTGGCGAGCGAGTTGAGCCCCGGTTCGGGGACGCTCGCGCCGACCGGGCCGGTGTCGGAAAACGGTGCGGCGCGGTGGTTTCGGCGGTTGTCCGAAGGGGTTTTCGACCACGACGACGTCCTCGCGCGAGCGGACGAGCTGGCGGATTTCCTGACCGCCGCCCGCGAGAAGCACGGGTTCGGCAGGGTAGTCGCGGTGGGGTTTTCGAACGGGGCCAACATCGCCGCCGCGGTTGCGCTCACGCGGCCGGACGCGCTCAACGAAGCCATTCTCTTCTCGTCGATGTCCCCGTTGCCGAAGCCGCCACAGCTTGATCTCACCGGCAGCCGCGTGTTCCTTTCCAACGGCGAGCAAGACCCGATGGCGCCGCTGCCCGCCAACGACGAACTCGTGCGGCAGCTTCGCGAACGGCATGCCGAGGTGGCGACGCACCGGTGGCCGGGAGGGCATCAAGTGACCGTCGAAGGAGTAAGCGCGGCCAGGGCTTGGCTCGCTAGGGTCGAGGCATGACCGAGCTGACTCGCGCGCAAAACCTGCTCGCCACCACGATCCTCGCCGACGGACACAACGACCTGCCCTGGGCGCTGCGCGACAAGGCCGGTCCGAACCCGGTCGAAGCGGTGGCCGGCGTGGACCTCACGGTGGCGCAGCCGACGCTGCACACCGACTTCCCCAAGCTCGCCGAAGGCAAGCTGGGCCTGCAGTTCTGGTCGGTGTACGTCCCGTGCGAGTTCAAGGGCGACAGCGCGGTCACCGCGGTGCTGGAACAGATCGAGGTGGTTTACCAGCTCGCCGAGCGCTACCCCGAGCGGCTGCGGCTGGTGACCACGGCCGACGAGGCCGAGGCGGCGTTCGCGGATGGGCGGATCGCGTCGCTGCTCGGTGCCGAGGGCGGGCACAGCATCGCGGAATCCCTTGGCGTACTGCGGATTCTGCGCCGGCTCGGCGTCCGGTACATGACGCTGACGCACAACTTCAACACCACCTGGGCGGACTCCGGAACCGACAAACCCGAGCACGACGGGCTCACCGAATTCGGCCGCGAGGTCGTGCGAGAGATGAACCGGATCGGCATGCTGGTGGACCTTTCGCACGTCGCGCCGAGCACCATGCGCGCCGCGATCGAGGTGTCCAGCGCGCCGGTGATCTTCAGCCATTCGTCGTGCCGCGCGGTCAACGACCATCCGCGCAACATCCCCGACGACGTCCTCGCCCAGCTGCCCGGCAACGGCGGCGTCGCGATGATCACCTTCGTGCCCGCCTTCATCTCCGCCGCGGTCACCGAATGGGACAACCAGCTCCGGGACGCGATGACGGCCGCCGGACAGGAGTTCCTCGACCTCGGCCAGCGCGGCCGGTTCGCCGAGACCTGGGACGCGCCGCCCAAGCCGAAGGCGACGATCGAGGACGTCGTCGCGCACATCGAGCACGCGCGCGAGATCGCCGGGATCGACCACATCGGACTCGGCGGCGACTACGACGGCGTCGGCGAGCTGCCGGTGGGCCTCGAGGACGTGTCGACGTACCCGGCGCTCATCGCCGCGCTGATGGAACGCGGCTGGAGCGACGAGGACTGCGCGAAACTCGCCGGCCGCAACACGCTGCGGGTGCTGCGCGACGTCGACGCCAAGCTCTGAATTAGCGCATCACGGCGAGTGGGCGGACAATCACGGTATGTCCCACGCGCGAAACGACGACCCCACCGGGGCCGCGAAATCGGAAATTCCCGAGGCGCCGGGCACCGAGGTGCCCGGCGCGCTCGACCACGCCGCCCCGGGCGCCGCCCCGGGCGCCGCACCGGGAGCCGAACCCGGACCGCGCCCGCCCGCCGCGAAACCCGCGGGCCGCCGGGGCAAGGTCAAGTCCACCCGCATCAGCGGCACCTGGATCGCCGTGATCGTGGCGATCGTCGTGCTGGCGTTCCTGCTGGTGTTCATCCTGCAGAACCTGGACACGGCGACCGTCCACTTCCTCGGCGCGTCCGGCAGCATGCCGCTCGCGGTGGCGATGCTCTTCGCCGCCATCGCGGGTGCGGCGCTGGTCGCGCTGATCGGCGGGGCGCGCATTCTGCAGCTGCGGAAGCAGGCTCGCCGACGGCGTTAGCCGCATTCCTGTGCTCGCAGGCCCAGCAGGATCTCGCATACCGCGGGATCCCCGCTGAGCTGCACCCGCGTGCGCACTTCCGCCGCGGGCAACGTCCCGCTGCACAGCCGCCAGAACGCGTCCGCGTCGGTCGCCAGCGACGCCAGCGGAGACCGTGACGTAGCCGGGCCCCGGTCGATCGTCCAGCCCACCGCAGTGGCGCGCACGGTCCACCGCCCGGCCCCCTCCACCGAGCACGCCACCTGACGTCCAGCCCGAGCGGTCACCGCGCGCAACGTCTGCGGCAGCGAGCGCAGGAACGTGTCCACCACCGGCGTCCGGAACTCCGGCTCGTCGAGCAGCGGAGCCTCCACCGCCTCCCGGATCTGCTGCTGATGCACCCACTGCTCGGCGTAATCGCGAGCGACCGTCAGCCACAACGGCGTCGCGGCCGGTTCGTCCAGGTCCCGGTGTTTCCACAGCTCGGTCAGCTGCGTCGTGCTGTCCACGAACATCGCGAACAGCACCTCGGGCGACAGCTGCCGGCAGGCGGACACCCAAGACGCCCCCTCGCCGAAGTGGCCGTCGCGGTCTCGCGAGAGCCGCGTGAGCTTCCGGCCGAGGATGTGGGCGGTGAGGTCGTGCACCGTCCATTCGCCGAGCGCGGGCAGTGCCCACTCCGGCGTCCGGAGGTCGGAGAGAACTCCGATCAGCGCCTGTTCTTCTCCGGCGAGCAGCGGCAGCACGTCGATCGGCGGTCCCCACGGCGCGGTCATGCGCGTCATCCAACACCCACCGGCCAGGCATCACAGGGCCGTTCGGCCTACTCGCAGGTAGCATCAGCGCGAACAGTGAGGGGAGCAGCCCGTGGACTACCAGCGACCGAACGGCCGGGGCACCGCCGAGGACGTGGCCAACCTGGCCCGCCGGGCCGGCCAGCTCGCCGGATGGGCGGCGCGCACCGGCTTCGACCTGACCCGCAAACTCCCTGGGATCGACACCGCCGAACGCGGCCTCAAGCAGGTCGAACGCGGGCTGCTGAGCGAGCTGCGCCGCCGCCTCGACGAGGTCGACGATCCGTATCACGCGGCGCTGACCGCGGCGTCCGCGATGAACCGCGCCGACGCCGGAAGCCGCGCGGTCGAGACGACCGTGACGCTGGTGCCCGCGCGCGATCACGTCGAACCGCTGCGCGCGGCGATGGCCGAACTGCTCAACCACTCCATCGGCTTCGGCCGCGAGCGGGCCCGCGAGTACCTCTACGCGATCATCCTCCGCCAGCTCACGCCCGACGAGGCGCGCATCCTCGCCGCGCTGTCGGACGGCTCCCCGTTCCCCGCGATCGACGTCGCCGAGCGCAGCGCCATGGGCGGCACCGGCCGGATCGTGCTCCGCAACGCCTCGACGGTCGGCAAGGCGGCCGGGGTGTCGCTGCCGGACCAGGTGCCCGGCTACGTGACCCGGCTGATCGGCCTCGGGCTGGTCGAACTGGACGAGGAGGTGCCCTCGCTCGAGACGCAGTACGAAATCCTGCTGACCGACGAGTCGGTCCGCGAGGTGGAGAAGCAGGTGAAGCGGATCAAGATCATCCGCCGCACCATCCACGTCTCGCGGCTCGGCGCGCAGTTCTGGCAGGCCTGCGACCCGAGCCTGGGCTGACCCCGATGGGCGAGTTCGTCTCGAAGCTCCTCGACGACTTCGTCCGGCACTGGCCGCTGTATGTCTCCATCCCGATCGTCGCCGCGCTGATCGGGTACGGCACGAAGCTGGTCGCGATCCGGATGATGTTCCAGCCGGTCGAGTTCATCGGCGTCAAACCCTTCCTCGGCTGGCAGGGCATCGTGCCCAAGCGGGCCGCGCGGATGGCGAGCATCGCCTGCGACACGATGACCGAGCAGCTGATCAAACCGGCCGAGGTCGTCGCCCGGCTCGACGCCGACCGGATCGCCAAGGAAATCGAGAAACCGCTGCTCGCGGCGGTCGAGGACATCGTGCGAGAGGTGGCCGGGCACTACCAGCCGGGCCTGTGGGAATCGCTGCCGGTCGGCGTGCAGCGGCTGGTCATCCACCGCGTGCAGGCCGAATCGCCGCACATGGTCAAGGCCGTGCTCGAACTCATCCAGTCCGATGTGGACAGTGTGTTCGATCTCAAGGGCATGGTGGTGACTAGCCTCGTCAAGGACAAACGGCTGCTGAACCGGATCTTCCAGGAAGCGGGCGCCGAGGAGTTCAAGTTCATCGCCCGCTCCGGCCTGGTGTTCGGCGGCCTGATCGGCGTGATCCAGATGGTCGCGTGGGTGCTGTTCAAATTCCCGCCGATCATGCCGCTGTTCGGCCTCTTCACCGGCTGGTTCACCGACTGGCTCGCGCTGCGGATGATTTTCTACCCGCTGGAGCCCAAGAAATACTTCGGCGTCACCTGGCAGGGCCTGTTCCTCAAGCGGCGCGCGGAGGTCGCCGAGGCGTACGGCGAGTTGATCGCGAAAGAAATCATCACGCCGCACAACGTCATCGAGGCGGTGCTGCAGGGTCCGCTTTCCGACCGCGTGCTCGCGCTCATCCAGCAGCAGCTCGACCGCGAGCTGGGCCGCGCGGCGAACGTGGCGAAACCGTTGCTGGTCTTCGCCATCGGCAGCCGCCGCTACCAGGACATGAAGCTGGCCATCTCCGAGCAGATCATGACCCGGCTGCCGGAGACGATGCGCTACATCGAGGATTACGCCACCGACGCGATGGACATCCGGAATGTCCTGGTCGGAAAGATGAAGGAATTGTCGCCCGAGGAGTTCGAGCAGCTGCTGCGCCCGGCTTTCCAGCAGGACGAATGGATTCTCATCGCGACCGGCGCGGTGCTCGGGTTCGCGGTCGGCGAGGCGCAGGTACTGGTGCTGGAGCATCTCGCCGTGTGACGCCTCCCCCTTGTGGAGGAGCGGGCTGGGCCGGGAGACTGACCCTCATGGGTGAGACGGCGGTGCCGTGGCCGCAGGAAATCCGGATCGCGATGGCCATGGTGGGGGGATCCAGCCTGGCAGTGTGGATGGGGGGAGTCGCAACCGAGACGTCGGCGTTGCTGCACGCTTCGCGCACGCCGGACGAGAGTAACGGCTATCGGAAACTTCTCGACCTTTTGCACGCTTCGGTACGGCTTGACGTGCTCACCGGCACGAGCGCGGGCGGCATCAACGCCGCGTGCCTCGGTTTGGCGGAGGCGTACCGGTCGACGCCGGCGATCTTGCGCGACACCTGGTTCTCCGCCGGGTCGCTGGAAAACCTGATCCGCGATCCCGGCGAAACGCAGCCGCGTTCGGTGCTGAACGGCGACAAGGTGCTGCTGGGCGGCCTGGTCCAGGCGATGCACGACATCACCGGATCCGGCGTCGTGCCCACCGAGCCGCCGGACGTGACCGTGCTGCTCACCGGAACCATGCTCGACGGCGAGACCACGCAATACGACGACGCGCTCGGAAACCGCGTGCGGGACACCGAACATCGCATGCTGTTCCGCTTCGACGGTCCATTGTGGAATAACCAGGTACACGGCCCGCTCGCGCTCGCCGCGCGCTCGAGCGCGTCCTTTCCCGGCGCCTTCGAGCTGTCGCGCATGCCGATCGGCCCCGAGGCGGCGGACCGGCTGCATCCGGACATGACCGACTACACCGAGCTGGTGCGTTCGCATTGGCTCGCCGACGGCGGCGTGCTGGTGAACAAACCGCTGCGACCGGCGTTGCGAGAGATTTTCGAACGCTCGTCCTCGACCGATGTGCGGCGGCTGCTGCTGTACGTCGTCCCGACCGTCGACGGCGAAGCCAAGCCGATGGCGTGCGACCCGGCCGATCCGCCGATGCTCGGCACCGCGCTGGCGAAGGTCGCCTCGACGATCATGAGCCAGACCATCAGCGTCGAGCTGGAGGAATTGAGCCGGCACAACTCTTCCGTCACCCGCACCCGGGACACGCGGGTCGCGCTCGCGTCGCTCGGCCTGCGCGGCGGGCAGCTGGTGGACGACCGGGTGCACCGGGCGTACCTCGACCGCCGGGTCGCCCTCGACGCGGCAGACCTGGTGCGAGCGGTCACCCGCCGCTACGAACTGTCCGATGAGGACAGTGGCTGGGCGGCCGGGAATTCGGCTCTGCTGCAAGACATCGCCGCCGACGGGCTGCGTCGCGGGATCCCGGACACGGTGCCAAGCGAATCGGTCCCGGTCGGCGAGATGGTCCGCTACCGGACCTCGACGCTGGAAGACGCGGTCGCCACCGGTATCCAGCTGATCAACGCGGGCTTCCGGATGGGCCCGGATCTCGAGCAGGCGACGCAGCTCAACGAGGCGCGCGCGAAGATGCACGCCGCCCGCCGGAGCGCGGCTCGCGAGGCCCGGCTGTCCGCGTGGGTGGCCCGGCACGAACCGCCGTCGCCAGGTGTGACGATGCCGGACTGGATCGGCCAGCTCGCCGGCGAATGGGCGGATCTTGGGGCGTCGGACGCGGTGCGCGACGCGTGGCCGGAGCTGACCGGCGCGCTGCGGTCGGCCGCTCCGGTGCTGCAAGCGTTGTCGGGCAAGGAAAACCAGTGGTCCGCGGACGCCGCCGACACGGTGACGACGCTGCTGGACTGGTTCGGCCTGGACAACGCGGACGTCGCGGACGGGTTCGTGATGGCGCGGTTCCTGTTGCTGCACATGGCAACCCGCGGGCTCCTGGCCGAAGCCCCGGCAGTGGACCAGCGCGTCGACCTGGTGCAGATGAGCGCGGACAGTCGCACCCTGCTGGACCTGGCGCGACCGCGCGGCCGGGACAAGCTGACCGGGACGCAGGCGAACAACTTCGGCGCGTTCTACAAGGCGTCCTGGCGCGCGAACGACTGGATGTGGGGCCGGATCGACGCCGCGGGCTGGCTGACGCAGTGCCTGCTCGACCCGAAACGCCTGCGGGTGCTGCGCGACATCGTGGGCCCGGAGGAATTCCGGGAGCAGGTAAGGACGACGTTCCGCGAGATCGGCTGGGAGCCGCCTTCTCCCGCGGACAACGGGATGCCCGCGGACCTGCCCGGGCTGCTCACTCAGCTGGGCGACGAGCTGGCTTTCCTCGGCCTGGACGCGAATCTGTCGCCGGTCGGCTTCGGGAAAGAGGTGCCGACCAGCCTTCCGGTGACGTCGATGGTGCTGGCGAAGTCGCGGCAGCTGGCCATCGCGCGGGAGGAATTGCCGGTGCTCGCGAGCCAGGCCGAGGCGGATGCGAAGGAGGGCAACGGAAAAGCGTCGGAGAGTTTCCGGAAGCTGATGGTTTCCCAGCCGCTCGACCAAGAACCGGAGAAAGCCGCCGCCCAGCCGGAAAACTCCGGACAGCAGGACGCGGCTCAGCGCGCGTTCCAAGCCCGCCAAGTCTCCGCCGAACGTTTCGAGGGCGAACTCGGCAGTACTTTGCTCACCAAAACCATTGTCAAAGCCGGAGCCGCCGGGCTCAACGCCGCGTCCACCGCCACGCGGGTCCCGAAAACCCTCCAGCCGCTGGCGAAATTCGCGCAGCTCAGCAGTCGTAGTTCGTGGTGGGTCACACAAGGCGCGACCCGGCTGGGCCGACCCTGGAACCTGCTCGCCGCCGCCATCACCGCGATCGCCGGATTCGTGCTCAGCGGCGAAGGCGGATCCGTCCTGCAGTGGCTCGGCCTGCCGGTCGCCGGCGGTGCGCTCGTGTTCCTCGTGGTGAGTCTGCTGACGTTGAGGCGCACGTGGCGAATGGTGCTCACCGTGCTGGGCGTGCTGGTGGTGGCCGCGTTGCTGTTCGCGGCCTTCCTGCCGCCGATCGCACAGCCGTTGTTCGGCTGGCTCGGCGCCGTTGTGGACGGATGGCGGCGCGGGCAAGCTCCGCTGTGGTGGCTCGCCGTCGTCGCGCTGCTCCTGCTGCCCGCGGTCTGGACGCCGCTGTCCGGGCTCGGGCGGCGAGGCCGCGAGAAGCGGCGGTCGCGTGCGGACAGCCCACGCTCCAGCCCCAGGTAGAACACGATTTCCGGCGCTGGAGTTGCGGTAGCGCCGACGAAGGCCCATGGTCTGGTGTCACAGGTGGCATACCGAAGGTGTGCGACCCAGGCGGACGCGTGCCCAGAACCCGGTCCCGCTAAACATGTTTGTGGTCCTCCTCACCGGGGTATCCACGTCATCCCTGGTGAGGGCGGTGGGCGTGGCATGGATCGCTGGCGGCGCGAAAATTCTCTGTTACGTTTCCAAAGTATGTCCGGAAAGCACTTGATCGAAATCCCGACCAAGGCCGATGGTGCCGCTCTCTGGCGAATCGCACGCGATTCGCAGAAGCTTGATCTCAACTCGCCGTATGCGTACCTGTTGTGGTGCAAGGATTTCGCGGAGACCTCGGTCGTCGCCCGCGTCGACGGTGAGCCAGTCGGATTCGTGATCGCTTACCGAAGGCCGTCCGCACCGGACGTCGCGCTCGTGTGGCAGGTCGCCGTCGACGCGTCGCAACGCGGAAAAGGCCTGGCCGGACAGTTGCTGGACAGTCTGTACACGCGTCTGGTCGGCGAGGGCGTGCAGTACCTGGAAACCACGATCACTCCGGACAACCAGGCGTCGATCCGGCTGTTCGAGTCGTTCGCGAAGCGCTGGAACGCGGATCTGGAACACCGCCGGTTGTTCGAAGTCGCTGATTTTCCGCAGGGGGAGGCGCACGAACCCGAGGATCTTTACCGGATCGGGCCGCTGCGCCGCTAATAACCCGTCAATTTCGCCGAGTAGGAGCGAAAGAAATCGTTATGAGCATCTTCGAAGAGCTCGAATCAGAAGTCCGCAGTTACAGCAGGGGATGGCCGGTCGTCTTCGACCGGGCGCAGGGCAGCCGGATCTACAGCGAGGACGGCAAAGCCTACCTCGACTTCTTCGCCGGCGCCGGCGCGCTGAACTACGGGCACAACAACCCGTACCTCAAGAAGGCGCTCGTCGACTACATCCAGCGCGACGGCGTCACGCACGCGCTGGACATGTTCACCGTCGCGAAGCGGGACTTCCTGGAGACCTTCCAGGAGAAGATCCTCGCCCCGCGCGAACTGGACTACAAGATCGTCTTCCCCGGGCCCGGCGGCGCGAACGCCGTGGAGGCCGCGCTCAAGCTGGCGCGCAAGGTGACCGGCAAGGAATCGGTCATCAACTTCACCAACGCGTTCCACGGCATGACGCTCGGCGCGCTGTCGGTCACCGGCAACTCGATGAAGCGCGGCGGCGCGGGCGTCCCGCTGGTGCACGCCACGCCGATGCCGTACGACAAGTACTTCGACGGCGCGATGCCGGACTTCATGTACTTCGAGAAGCTGCTCGAAGACTCCGGCAGCGGCCTGAACGAGCCCGCCGCGGTGATCGTGGAGGGCGTGCAGGGCGAGGGCGGCATCAACGCCGCGCGGCTGGAATGGCTCAAGGGCCTCGACGACCTGTGCAAGCGGCACAACATCCTGCTCATCCTCGACGACGTGCAGATGGGCTGCGGCCGCACCGGCCCGTTCTTCAGCTTCGAGGACGCCGGCATCTCGCCGGACATCGTCTGCCTGTCGAAGTCGATCGGCGGCTACGGCCTGCCGATGGCGCTCACGCTGATCAAGCCCGAGCTGGACGTCTGGGAGCCGGGCGAGCACAACGGCACCTTCCGCGGCATCAGCCCGGCGTTCGTCACCGCGACCGAGGCGCTGCGCGTCTACTGGAGCGACGACGAACTGGAGAAGTCCACCAAGGCCAAGGGCGAGCGCATCGCGAGCACCTTCAAGGACCTCGTGGAGCGCTACCCGGAGGCGAACCTCGTCGCGAAGGGCCGCGGTCTGGCGCGCGGCCTCGAGTTCGCCAACGGCGACCTGGCGGGCGCGGTCTGCAAGGAGGCCTTCGAGCGCGGCCTGCTGATGGAGACCTCCGGTCCGGACGGCGAAGTGATGAAACTGCTGCCGCCGCTTACCCTCACCGACGAAGAACTGAGCGAAGGCCTCGCGATCATCGAGGAATCCATCGCCGCCGTTCTGAAGTAACCGCCCCGAAGAACAAGAAGGAGCCCTTCACTTGCTGGTCCGCACGCTCGACGAGATCACCGACACCGACGCTGACATCAAGACCGAGAACTGGCGAAGCAAGCGCATCATCCTCGCGAAGGAGGGCGTCGGCTTCTCGGTGCACGAGACCACGCTGTACGCGGGCACGGTGAACGACTTCTGGTACGCCAACCACATCGAGGCCGTTTTCATCACTTCCGGTGAAGGCGAGATCGAGGACCTCGCGACCGGCGAGGTGCACCAGCTCAAGCCCGGCACGCTGTACCTGCTGAACGACCACGACAAGCACCAGGTCCGGCCGAAGACCGAGATCAAGTGCGTGTGCGTGTTCAACCCGCCGGTCACCGGCCGCGAGGTGCACGACGAGAACGGGGTCTACCCGCTCGTCACCGAAGACTCCTGACGCTGAGCCGCTCCCACCACCCCGAGAAAGAAGAAACGCCAGAAGAACTGGAGGCGAGCCACTGTGACGATCATGGACACCCGGGTCGACGACGGTTACCCGACCCGGATCACCGGTACGCCGGAGCACCTTCCGCGCGTGCACCCCACTGTGTGGGGTACCGAGGCTGACGGCCCGATCGACGCCGCGACCCTGGCGAATCACGACGCCAAGGGCTACACGGTCGTCGACGGACTGCTCTCGCCCGGTGAGGTCCAGACGTACTGGCAGGAGGTCGTCCGGCTGTCGTCGGACGAGAAGCTGCGCGACGACGAACGCGTCATCACCGAGGCGCGGACCGGCGAGGTCCGGTCGATCTTCGACGTGCACGAGATCTCCGGCCTGATCGCCGAGCTGATCCGAGATCCGCGGGTGCTCGACCGGGCCCGGCAGATCCTCGGCTCGGATGTCTACATCCACCAGAGCCGGATCAACTACATGCCGGGCTTCAAGGGCACCGGCTTCTACTGGCATTCCGATTTCGAGACCTGGCACGCGGAGGACGGCATGCCGTCGCCGCGTGCGGTGAGCTGCTCGATCGCGCTCACCGACAACTACCCGTACAACGGCGGGCTCATGGTCATGCCGGGCTCCCAGCGCACGTTCGTGCAGTGCGTCGGCGAGACCCCGGACGCCAACTACAAGAGCTCGCTCAAGGACCAGCGGGTGGGCGTGCCGTCGCCGGACGACATCACGAAGCTCGCCGCCGACTACAGCATCGACCAGTTCACCGGTTCAGCCGGTTCGGCGCTGTGGTTCGACTCGAACATCATGCACGGATCGTCGAACAACATCACGCCGTATCCGCGCTCGAACATCTTCCTGGTGTTCAACAGCGTGGAGAACGCGTTGCAGGAGCCGTTCGCCGCCGGCGAGCGGCGGCCGTCGTTCATCGCGGGCCGCAACCCCGCGCCGATCACGCGGTGACCAGCGTTACCTTCGCCAACCGGCGGGTCGCTCGTAACGAAGAATGTGCGCCCTGTTACGTTGTCGCCACCTCGCAGCTCGTCTGCGGAGGCATGGTTGTCCGCGGCGGTCCGGGTTCTTGCTCGGGGTGAGCCCCCCGAACCGCGGGCGGACGGCCGCGATGCACGGGTGGACCGCGCCCCCTGGCGGCCCGGCCGACGATCATTGAGTCCGGCCCCGCACCATCAGATCGGGACTGATGGTGCGGGGCCGGACTCGTCTGTTCAGGGGTCGAATTCACGAAAGAGCGGTTTCTGCGGGCTGCCGCTGACGGTAAGTTGACCTGTCTGGCTGGGGGTGAGCCTGGGAGGTGCGCGCGAGCATGGCCGATGCCGGCGCGCGGGTCGAACTGCTCGGCCCGGTGCGACTGCTCGATGGCAGCCGTGCGGTACCTGTCGGCGGTCCCGGGGTGCGGGGGCTGCTGGCGCTGCTCGCGCTGCGCGTGGGCACGGTGGTGCCGCTCGAGGAGATCATCGACGCGCTGTGGGGCCACGATCCGCCCGCCACCGCCCGCACCATCGTGCACGGCAACGTGTCGCAGCTGCGCCGTCTGCTGCGGGAGATGCCCGAACCGGTCGCGGTGATCAACACCCGCCCGCCCGGCTACCAGCTTTCCCTCTCCCCGGACCGGATCGACGCGCACCGCGCGCGGGCGCTGCTCGACCAGGCCGCGCTGGAGCCGCCGGAGAGCGCGTCGAAACTGCTCGCCGAAGCACTCTCGCTGTGGCAGGGCCCGACGCTGTCCGGCGTGCCCGATTCGGTACGGGCGCCCGAATTGGACGAGCTGCGGCACGCGATCCGCTACGCCAGGGTCAACGCGGATCTGGACCTCGGCCGTTACGACGAGCTGATCGTGGAGCTGAGCCCGATCGTCCGCGCCGACCCGCTCGCCGAACGCATCGCCGGACAGTTGATGCGCGCGCTCTACCACGCCGGGCGGCGCGGCGAAGCGCTCGAGCTGTACCGCACCGTCTCGCGGGCCACGCTCGGTTCGCTCGGCGTCGAACCCGGCGCCGATCTGCGCTCGCTGCACGAGCGGGTGCTCAACGACGATCTCGCCGCGCAGGAGAGCGCGGTGCCGGAGCAGGCCGCCGCGCCGTCTCAGCTGCCGCCCGCGCTGCCGACGCTGGCCGGGCGCGAGGCCGAGGTGGAGTGGCTCGACGGGCTCGCCGAACGCGGCGACAGCACCGTGATCGTGTCCGGCACCGCCGGGGTCGGCAAGAGCGCGCTGGTCATTTGGTGGGCGCATCGCGCGGCCCGGCTGTTCCCGGACGGGGTGCTGTACGCGGCGCTGCAAGGGTTCGACCCGCACCAGCCGCCGCTGGAACCGGGCGATCTGCTGTCGCAGTTCCTGCTCGGCCTCGGCGTGCCCGCCGACGAGGTGCCGGAGCGGGTGCACGAACGCGTCGCGCTGTACCGCTCGCTGATCGCCGGACGGCGGATGCTCGTGCTGCTCGACGACGCGCGGTCGGCCGAGCAGGTGCGTCCGCTGCTGCCGCCGGGCGCGCGGTCGATGACGGTGGTGACCAGCCGGTCGCGGCTGGAGGCGCTGGCGGTGTCCCACGCGGCGAAGCTGCGCGTGCTCGGCACGCTCGCGCCGGAAGCCGCGGTGAGCGTGATCGAGGAACTGGCCGGGCCCGCGGACTTCGACCTCAACCACGCGCTGGCCCGGCTGTGCGGCTACCTGCCGCTCGCGCTGCGGATCGCCGGGGCACGGCTCGCCGCCAGTCCACAGTGGACACTCAAGGACCTCGTCGGCGAGCTGGGGAACGAACGCACCCGGCTGGCCGGCCTGGACGTGACCGGAGCCGACGACGGCGTGCGGGCCGCGTTCGACGTCTCGTTCCGCGGCCTGCCGGACAGCCTCGCCAGGACGCTGCTGCGGCTCGGCGCGGTGCCCGCCCGGCACACCGGACCGCACCTGACGGCGGCCATCGCGGAGATCCCGGTGGCGCAGGCCCGCCGCGAACTCCGCACGCTCGCCGCGCACAACCTGATCGCCGAAACCTCGCGCGACGCCTTCGCCCCGCACGACCTGGTCCGGCTGTATCTGCGCGAGCTCGCGGAAACCGAACTGGACCCGGCGGAACGCGCGGCGGTGCTCGACCGGGCGATCCGCTACCACCAGGCCGCCTCGGACACCGCGCGCCGGAAAATGCTGCGCATCGTCGACCCGCTCGACCTCACCGGCCTCGTGCCGCCGGACGCGCTGCCGCCGCTGGAAACCTTCGCCCAGGCGCAGGACTGGTTCGCCGCGGAATGGCCGAACCTGCTGGCCGTGCTGGACGCCGCACACGCCGACGGCCGCTACGCCGACGTCTGGCGGCTCGCCCGCGTCGCGCACACCTACCGGGTCGTCTGCCCGCTGTACGAGGAATGGATCCGGCTGGTCGACCTCGGCTTGGCTGCCGCCGAGGCCGCCGACGAGCCGCTTGGCCAGTGCTGGATGTTGATCTCCCGTTGCGCGATTGCGCTCACCTTCGAGCTGTCGCAGGGCAGCATCGCCGACGCCGAACGCGCGGTCGGCCTGGCCACTCGGCTCGACGGGCGTTCGCTCATCGTCGCCAAGATCCACCTGGGCAGCGTGCTGACCCTGCTCGGCCGCTACGCGGAGGCGATCGAACGGCTGCTGGAGGCGGTCGCGGAGACCGAACGCACCGGCGATCTCGAACTGCGCGGGCAGGCGCTCAACAACTGCGCCGAGACGGAAAAGCGCGCCGGCCGTCCGGCGGAGGCGATCACCCACCAGCTGGCGTCGCTGAAGATCGACCGGGAGCTTGGCGACGACAGCTACGCCGTGGTGTCGCTGAACAACCTCGCGGAACTGCATCTGGACATCGGCGATCTGGAAGCCGCGGAGCGCTACGCGACCGAGGCTGTGTCGCTGGCGGTGGCGCGGCAGTTCGAGCTGCAGGAGGGCATCCTGCGGGTGACGTTGGCGCGGATCCTGCGCGGCCAGGAACGGCTCGACCCGGCACGGGAGCAGTACCGGCGGGCGGTCGCGTTGTACGAGCGGATGAATCCTCGGCAGGTCGAGGACTTGCGCAAGGAAGCGGCCGACCTGGGATGAGCGGCGACGCCCGGAACTCAGGCGGCGCGGGCTGCGTCTCCGAGGTCCGTGAGGGGAACCTTCAGGGAATCAGAGTCCCTGAAGGTTCCCCTCACGGACAAACTCGGTCCCGCCGGCCGACGGTCCGGTCGGGAGCTGCCTTGGCGGTGCCCGCGGAGGCGCTGGCGTTCGGCGGCGCGGCAGGTGCGGCCGCGGTTCGCCGGTTCCGCGCGGGAGCGGCGGACCTGGAGTGAGCGGGCAGTCGGCGCGCTGCGCTCTTGTACAACGTTCAGCTGTGTTTTCGCAGGTCTGCGTTGTAATAATCGCGCCCGCTTAGCGGATTCTTAGCCATCGGGCGGTCAGCGCGCGTAGGGTCGGCCGCGACGCTGGCGGAGCCCTAGGGGAGGGGCAGGCTGTGAAGCCGGCGACGCGGGACCGCGGCAAGCACCGCGCGGACCTGGAAGAGCCGCCAGGAGCGGCTCGGTGGCGGTTGGCCGGCCGAGATGGGGGTAGGCCGGCCGGCCGCCAGGCTCTATTCGACGTTCGACGTGCAGAGCGCGATCGAGCTGCCGCTGCTCTCGGCGACCTTCTTCCCGTCGACGAGGATCTGGCAGCTGATCTGGTTGGTCACGCCCGCGTTCGCGGTGTCCGCGGTCAGCGAAAGGATCGGCGCGCCTCCGCTGTAAGACGCGTGGCCGTGCCAGTCGTCGGTGCTCGGCGGGGTGGACGCGGTGCGCTGGTCGTTCAGCGTGCCGTAGCGAACGGTCGCGCCGCCCGCCGAGGTCACCACGAAGTCGACCGAATGCTTCTCGCCCGGCTGCGGCGGGATGTGCAGGTCGCCCGCCCGCGCGGTGCCGAACATCGACGGGTACAGCGCCATCGCGCCGCACAGCAGGACGGCGAGTGCGGAAAGCGCGGTTCCGGTGAGGGCGACACCCAATCCGCGCATTGTGCCCTTGGAGGAAAGTACGATTCCCGCAATTCCGCTGACGAGTCCGACACCGGCGAGCGGCCAGGCGAGGAAACCCCAATCCGGCAGGAACGCGACACCGGCCGCGCCGAGGCCGAGCGTGACTCCGAGGCCGCCGGGCCAGTTCGCCTGCCTCCGGGACGGCGCTTGCTGGGGCGGGTGGGGCGGCGTTTGCGTCGATGGACGGAGCGGACCAGGGCGAGTAGTGGTCCGGCTGTGTCGTGCGGGTGCGGCCGGATACGGCTGCTCGGTCGTCATGCGTGCCTCTTCCGCTGTGTTGGCGAAGACGCTAACGCAGATGCCCGCGAAGTTGGAATAATCGTTATCGAGAGATAATGTCATTCATTTACCGCGTCCGGTCAATCGGGGTCATTTCCCGCCGGATTGCGCGAAGCGGCGCCATTTGCTGGCCGAAAAGGACTTCGCGATGATTCCGAAGAGCGACCGAGCGCTTACCCCACGGCCCTGACCTGGCGACGCGGTCGTCCCCGCGCGCCATTCACTGATCGAAAAGGCTGACTTCCGGAGTGATCTCGAGAAGTTCGTGCACCGGCCTGCCGCGCCGTCCGTCGATGGTCGTCGTGCGCACCACGCGCAACCGCGCGGTCACCGGGCGATCGAGATTTTCCTTGATCTGGTCGAGCAGATCCGGGGCGACCGCGCCCTGAATGGTTCCGCCGGATTCCCGTTCCAGATAGAAAATCCGCCGCCGGGTGCGCACGCCGTCGAGGCGTCCGGTCACTGTCTCGTAGCCGACCGCTTCGCGCGATTCGCGCAGGCTGCCCTGCAGCACCCGGGCCTGTTCGGTGGTCATGCTCCGGGTCACCTGCTCGCCCGCGGTGGGCGTGAGCGCCATGCCGATGCCGGCGTGCTTGCTGACCGCGTTGACGACGTCGCTGACCGCGTTGCGCACCGTGTCGCGCTGCAGCAGCACCGCGTCGAGCGCGCCGTCGTCGGAACCGTTGGCGGGCAGGAAATCGCAGAGTTCCTTCACCGCGCGCTCGGACAGCGTTTCGATGCCGTCGTGGATCAGCGCGTCGTCGACCGCCGGTTCCGGGAAACCGAAGAAGATCGCGTTGCCCGCCTGCCCTTTTTGGATCAACGGGGCCTTGTCGCGGTCCGCCTGCTGAACGAAGGTGACCTCATTCGACGGATTGCGGATGATGTGGCCGATCTTCGCCGTCGCGTCCTGCAGCGCGCGGCTGATGTCGGAAAAGGTGTACGCGTCGATGTGCGTTTCGCCGATCACCGACACGTGCAGCAGCGGCGCGCGGCAGGTGCGCTCGAACTTCGCGTTCGCCGCCATCGCGGAGGCGCGCGCGAGGTCGTCGAGCCACGTGCCGCCGGGAATCTCGTCGGCGATCCGCCGGAACTCGTTCCTCACCACACCATCTCCGGGACGCCTCTGCCGCCTTCGGCCCACACCGATTCCCACACGTCCTCGTCTCCGGGACGGCACAGGAAGCCGTCGAGCATGCCGCCGACGGGCTGGATCTGGTCGAGGTACATCGCGGGCTGGCCGACGATGATGCCGCGCAGGGTCAGCAGGCCGTACAGCGCGGTGCGGCCGCTGTCGTCGAGCCGCTTCAGCGCGCCCCATTCGTCGGGCAGCAGCACCACGTCGAGCCCGCGCGGCGGATGCGCCGTGCGGGTGACGAACGCGCCGCCGAGCCAGGCCCGCCCGGACGTGATCACCCGCTGGGCGACCCCGAGGTAGCTGTTGAGCGCGCTGAAGAGGATCTCGCGCTCGTTCTGGTGCGGCGCGTCGTAGACCAGCCGCTCGTAGACGTCGGCGAGGTCGGCGTGGTGGCGGCCGGGCGGCAGCAGGTTCTGTGGCGTCCAGTGCGGAAGCGCCATCGGACCTCCTGACGTCGTCCGGGGCACTCGGCGCCCGCTTACCGTGCGTAGCCGAATCTACCAGGTGGGTGTCAGCCACTGCGTCCAGGTCGGCGGGGCGCGGGTTCGTCGTGCGGCCAGTGCGGACTCCGCTGGTCGTCCTCGGGCCAGCTCAGTTCGCCGGACAGCCGCGGCTCGGGATCGGGCAGCGGATGCCCGGCCGGGTCGTGCGTCGCGTGCTGCCCGTTGTACGGCTCGTCCGGGTCGACGTCCGGATAGTCGTTGTAGACCCGCTCAGGCTGATCGTCGTAGTGCGGGTACGCCGGTTCCTCGTAGTCCTCGTACGGGTTCGCCGGCGGGATGTGCCGGGTCTCCTCGGCCGGTGTCTCCGCAGGCGCGACGGCGGGCCGGTACGGCTCGGCCTCGGTGTCGGCGTCGGCCTTCGGCCGGGACGCGCGCGTGAACAGCCACATGACCGCCGCCCCGAGCAGGAACGAGACGAGCAGCCACAGCCAGATCTGCCCGAAGAGCCAGAGCATCCGCCATCACCTCTGTTCCACTGTGATCTCGACCCGCCGGTCGCTGTCGTCCCCGCTGCCCGAACCGCTCGGGCCGCCCGCGCTCGTGGTGCTGCCCACCGCGAGCAATCGGTCGGGCGGCACGTCCTCGCGGATCAGCAACCGGATCACGGCCAGCGCCCGGTTGCGGGAAAGCTTCAGCGCCGCGCTGCGCCCGCCCGGACCGTCGGCGACCCGGCCGACGAGGCGGTAGCGGAAGTTGTCCGGCGCGTCGCGCAGCAACGGCGCGAGGTCGCGCGCGGCCTGCTCGCCTTGATCGGTGAGCTGCGCGGTGTCCGGATCGAAAGTGATCGGCGCGGCAGCGAGTTTGCGGTCCAGTTCGGCCTGGATTCCGTCGCGGTCGGTCGGCGGCGCGGACGGCGGGGCGGACGAACTCGGCGGCGGGCTGGCCGGCGGTGCCGTCGACGGCTCGGGCGAGGGCGACGGCGCGGATTGTGCCGGCCCGGCACCGCCGGAGGCCTGCGCCGACTCGACCCCGTCGACGCCCTGGACGATGCCGAGCGCGCGGCCGGCGTCCTCGGCCGGGAACCCTTCGAGGGTCGCCTGCCGTCCGGAGAACTTCACGTCGCCGCCGCGGAGACCGGCCGCGTCGAGCGCGGAGCGTGATCGCGCGGCGAGGTCGTCTTGGATTCCGCTGCCCTGCAGCCAAGTGACGATGCCCGCGAGCAGCGCCGTGACCACCACTGCGACGGGGATCAAGCGAAGCCACCCTCGTGCACCGGACATAAAGGGACCCTATGCCGGGCCGCTCGGCTTGGCGACCTGGTAAAGGCCGCCGTTCGGGTGGCTCTCGCGAGCGTGCCGGTACCGGTGGTTACCGGTACCGGCACGGTCGAGGGAACGGCGGTCAGGAGGCGGTCGCGTTGCCCCGCAGGTCGAGGTTGCCCCGCACGTCGAGATCGAGACCCGCCGGGTCGTTCGGCACGAGCGGAGCCAGCTCCGGCCGCTTCGGCGACAGGCCGTCGCCCATGGACTCGCCGCGCAGCTGGCGGCGGATCCACGGCAGCAGGTGCATCTTCGTCCACGCGAGGTCGGAGCGCCGCGACGTCATCCAGGTGGCGGGCTCGCTGCTCGCCGGGTACGGCTCGCGCCAGTCCTCGTCCACCGGGACGCCGAGCACCTCGGCGGTGAGCAGCGCGATCCGGCGGTGCGCGTCCGGCGTGAAGTGCAGCCGGTCGTCGCTCCAGGCGCGCGGGTCGTGCAGCGGCTCCATGTGCCACATGTCGACCATCTTCGCGTCGTGCCGGGCCGCGATCGCCCACAGATGCGTGTTGTAGATCGCGACCTTGCCGCGCAGCACGCTCATCACCGACAGCTGCTTGGTGTCCGGTCCGTTGAAGATCACCACCGGGATCCCGGCCGCGCGCAGCTTCGCCACCCCCGCCTCGAAGCGCGCCGCGATGGCGTCGACGTCCGCGCCCGGCACGATCACGTCGTTGCCGCCCGCGCACAGCGTGACCAGGTCGGGCTTCAGCTCCAGGGCGATCGGGACCTGCTCGTCCATGATCTCGTCGAGCATCTTGCCGCGCAGCGACAGGTTCGCGTACTGGAAACCGGGCTCCCCGCCGGCCAGCATCTCGGCGAGCCGGTCGGCCCAGCCCCGGAACGTCCCGTCGCCCCGATGGTCGTTGAGGCCTTCGGTGAAGCTGTCCCCGATGGCTACGTAGCTGTTGATCCCGTACACGCTGGGTTCCCCTTTCCCGCTGGTGCGCGCCTGTTCCCCGTGAAGTCCCGGATGTAGTTGTACACCCCAACTAACAGTCGGATATCCCCATATCCTTCCCGCCGGACACGACTGGTTCGCGGCGATGTCACAGTCTCTTACCTTGTCGGGGTCTTGCGCCTCCCTATTACGGCATTTTCACCGGGACGAACCTCACGATCGGGGCGATACCAGGCGCCGTGTGGGGTAGGTCTCCCGACCTGGGGGTCCGCGGCGAGTTGCGGCAGTCTGGAAGGTGTGACAGACGAGACTGCGAAGGGGCCGGCGCGGGAGTCGCTCACGCAGATCCTCGGCGGGCGGCGCGGCGCGATCGACGCCAGCATCCCGCCCGCCGCGTTCGTCGTCGGCTGGCTCTGCTCCGGCCAGTCGATCGCCTGGGGAGCCGGGGTCGCGATCGGCGTCGCCGTGCTGCTGGGCGCGTACCGGCTGATCCGCGGCGACAAGGCGCGCGCGGTGGTGGTGAGCCTCGCCGCGGTGGTGATCGCCGCGCTGATCGCGATGCACACCGGCCGGGCCGAGGATTTCTTCCTGCTGCAGCTGTTCTCGAACGCGGCGAGCGCGCTGCTGTTCGCGGCGAGCATCGCGGTGCGCTGGCCGTTGCTCGGCGTGATCGTGGGACTGCTCCTCGGGCAGAAGACCCGCTGGCGGCGCGATCCGGCCCTGCTGCGCGCGTACTCGTGGGCGAGCGGCGTGTGGGTGCTGCAGTACTTGCTGCGCGTGGTCGTTTACGGCCTGTTGTGGTGGACCGGGCAGGTGGTGGCGCTCGGAGTGGCGCGCACCGTGCTGTCCTGGCCGCTGGTGGCGGCGACGGTGGCGGTGAGCGGCTGGGTCCTTTACCGGAGCCTCCCAGCAGAACACCCGGGCCTTCGCCTGGCGAAAGACCCGGGTGCGGGCGAGTCCGAAAACGGACCCGGAAGTTAAGGCGGCCCCCGGCGAGGGGGGAGGGTCCGGGGGCCGGTTCCTACGGTACCCGGACCGGAGGGGTTGAGTCGACGGTTTCGACTCTTCCGCTCAAGTTTTGGTGGCATTCACCCGTCGGGATGGTCGCGGGGTGTCCTCGCCCCACGCTCCCACCGCCGCGAGCCACGCCGCGCCGAGCACGCCATCGGAGCTGGTCAGAACGGTGAGACCGGCGAATTCGGCCCGCACGCGAGCCCCCGCCGGGCTGTTTTCGGCCAGCACGCTGCCCACGAGCACGATCGGAGTTTTTTCTCCCGGCTCGCGCGTGGCGCGAGCCACGCGCACGAGATGCCGGGCGCCGCGCGCGACGATTTCCTCCGCGACGGGCTCGCCGGCGACCGCCGCGGCACTCACCAGCGGCGCGTACCGGGCGAGCCGGACCGGGGGTTCCGCGTTGGAATGGGTCACCAGTTCCCACATGACGGCGAAGCGGTCCGACAAGTCCACTGCGGACGGTCCGAACGCTTCGGCGAGGACCGCCTCGGCCAATCCGCCGAGCGGGCCGTCGCCTTCGAGCGCGGCGAGCGTGGCGCGCACGGCTTCGCGGCCGAGCCAGAACCCGGAGCCTTCATCGCCGAGCAGCCAGCCGTGACCGCCCGCGGTCGCGACCATCCGGCGGCCGCGGATGCGCCCGGCGATCGAGCCGGTGCCCGCGACGAGCACAGTCCCGTCCGGCTCGGCCGTCGCGGAGGCGTAAGCCACCTCGGCGTCGCCCGTGACGCGGACGAGGCCGCCGAGTCCGATGCGCTCCCACGCCGCGGTGAACTCCGCCGCGACCGCCGGGTCGGACAGCTTGCTCTCGCCCGCCATGCCGACCACGACGCCGAGCACGTCGGTCCGTCCGTCCAAAGCGGATTCGATGGCTCCGGCGATCCGGGCCGCCGCCTCCGCGGGCGGATGCGCGTTGGGGTTCGCGCCGCCCGCCGCCGCGGTGCCGTGCACGACGCCGGCGGCGTCGATCGCGATCGCTCGCGTCGAGGTGCCGCCGGCGTCCACGCCTACTACGAGACTCACCGGGTCTTGGTCACCTTCAGCAGACCGCGCGGGTTGTCCGGGTTGCCCCCGCGAGCGAGCGACAGCCCGAGCGCGATCCGCTGGATCGGCAGGATTTCCAGCACTGGAGCCAATTCCTCGACGGTCGGGGCGACCGGGATGCGCAGCGCGGCGGGCACGTCCTGGGCCGCCGAACCGACCGCGAGCACGTCCGCGCCG
Source organism: Amycolatopsis sp. NPDC059235 (assembly GCF_042754125.1). NCBI lineage: Bacteria > Bacillati > Actinomycetota > Actinomycetes > Pseudonocardiales > Pseudonocardiaceae > Amycolatopsis > Amycolatopsis sp. NPDC059235. Next base: position 28,099 of record NZ_JBHZAG010000013.1, on the reverse strand, counting down.
CGCTCGCCGACCGCTTCGAGAACCTCGCGCATGGCTTCGCCGCCGCGGCCGAGGCTGGTGGCGGCGAGCACGGCGGTCTCGCCGTCGACCGCCGCGACCGGACCGTGCAGCAGGTCCGCGCCGCTGTACGCGCGGGCCGCGAGGTAGCTCGTCTCGGCCAGCTTCAGCGAAGCTTCGAGCGCGCTGGCGTAGGAGTAGCCGCGGCCAGTGGTGAGAACGCGGTCGACAAAGCGATATCGGTCCACCGCGCGCTGCACGCCTTCGACGGAACCGTCGAGAGTCTGCTGGGCCAGTTCGCCGATCTTCTCGGCGTCCTCTCCCTTGCCGCCGCGGATCGCGTCGATGAAGAGGTACAGCGCCATCAGCGTCGCGGAGTACGTCTTGGTCGCCGCCACCGCCTTTTCGAGGCCGGCGCCGATGTCGACACCCAGTTCCGAAGCCGCGCGCAGCGGCGAATCCGGGGTGTTGGTGACCGACACGGTCAGCGCGCCCTGACGGCGGGCGGCCTCGGTGACCTCGATCAAGTCCGGCGAACCGCCGCTCTGGCTGACCGTGATGAAGAGCACGTCGCGCAGGTCCGGGCGAGCGCCGTAAAGCGTCGCGGTGGACGGCGACACGAGCCCCGCGGGCAGGCCGAGGAGTACCTCGATCAGGTATTTCGCGTACAGCGCGCCGTGGTCGCTCGAACCGCGAGCGGCGAGCAGAGCGAACCTCGGCGGGTTCTGTGAAATCTTTTCCGCGACTTCTGCGATGCCGGACCGCCGCTCGACCAGCCCGGCGAGAACGCTGGGCTGCTCCGAGATTTCCGCGGCCATGTGCTCGCCGGGACGTAGTTGGGTCATCACTTTCCTCTCCGCCGGGACGGGGGTCCCGGTGTGCTGAGCGGCGTCCGGTCAGGTCTAGACCAATGCTAGCCGGGCGGAGCGGGTCGGGAGAAGGGTACGTTTCCTCACGGGGCAGTGGCGCGTTTAATGTGGGAAGACTGAGGGAGCCGGGCATGCTGGAGACACCCCCCGCGAGCGAGGCGGGGACTGCTGCGCGAGGGCAGCGCGAACCCAAGTACTGGGCGCTGAAGCAGCATCTGCTGGACCTGCTCGACGCACTGCCGCCGGGATCGCCGATCCCGACCGAGCGGGCGCTGGCGGGAGAATTCACCGTTTCGCGCACCACTGTGCGCCAGGCGCTGGCGGATCTCACCGCCGAGGGCAGACTGCACCGCGTCCAGGGCAAGGGCACGTTCGCCGCCGAGCCGAAGCTCGCGCAGCGGCTGCAGCTGTCCTCTTATACCGAGGACATGCGCAAGCAGGGCCTGAAGCCGTCGTCCCAGCTGCTGGAGCTCGAAGAGCTGCCGGTCGAGGGCGAGATGACGAAGCTGCTTCAGCTGCGCAACGGCGCGAAGATCCTGCGGCTGCGCCGGCTCCGGCTCGCCGACGGCCAGCCGATGGCGCTCGAGACCACGCACCTGCCGCTCGGCCGGTTCCGCGGGCTGCGCAAGCACATCACCGCGGGCGGTTCGCTGTACGCGGTGCTGCGCGAGCATTACGGCGTCGAGCTGGAGCGCGCGGAGGAGACGATCGAGACGTCGCTGGCCGGGCCGCAGGAAGCGGAGATCCTCGGCGCGGACGTCGGCATGCCGGTGATGATGCTGACCCGGCATTCGTTCGCCACCGACGGCAAGCCGGTCGAGTTCGCCCGCGCGGTCTATCGCGGCGACCGGTACAAGTTCGTCACCACGCTGCTTCCCTGACCGCGTGAGCATCGCGGGGGACACTGGCATCCGCTGGGGCACGCCCGCGGCTCGCGGCGTGCTCTGGACGACCATCCTCGGTTCGGGGATGGCGATGCTCGACGGCACCATCGTGAACGTCGCGCTGCCCCGGATCGGCGAGGAACTCGGCGCGTCGGTCGCCGGTCTGCAGTGGATTCTCGACGGCTACCTGCTGGCGCTGGCCGCGCTGATCCTGGTCGCCGGGTCGCTCGGCGACCGCTACGGCAGGCGGCGCGTGTACCTGGTCGGCGTGGTGTGGTTCGGGCTCGCGTCCGGGCTGTGCGCGGCGGCGACGTCGACCGAGCTGCTCGTGCTGTTCCGGGTGCTGCAGGGAATCGGCGGGGCGTTGCTGACGCCGGGTTCGCTGGCGATCCTGCAGTCGTCGTTCTCGCACGAGGACCGGGCGCGCGCGATCGGCTCGTGGTCCGGGCTCGGCGGGATCGCGGCGGCGGTCGGGCCGTTGCTCGGCGGACTGCTGGTGCAGGCGTGGTCGTGGCGGCTCGCGTTCCTGATCAACCTGCCGCTCGCGGTGGTCGTCGTGCTGATGGCGCGGCGATTCGTGCCGGAGTCGCGGGATACCGCGGCGACCGGGCATCCGGACTACGTCGCCGCGGCGGTCGGGGCGCTCGGGCTGGCCGGGGTCACCGGTGCGCTGGTCGAGGCGCCGGTGCGCGGGATCGGCGATCCGGTCGTGCTGGTCGCGTTGGTGGTCGGCGTCGCCGGGCTGGGGTTGTTTCTTTGGCTCCAGCACCGTGCTGCCGAACCGCTGGTGCCGCCCTCGTTGTTTCGCGACCGGACGTTCACGCTGTCGAACGCGCTGACGTTCGTGGTCTACGCGGCGCTCGGCGGCGTGATGATGCTGCTGGTTCTGCAACTCCAGGTGTCGCTGGGATATTCGCCGACGCTCGCCGGGCTGGCCGGATTGCCGATCACGGTGATCATGCTGCTGCTTTCCGGCCGGTCGGGGGCGCTCGCGCAGCGGATCGGGCCGCGGCTGCAGCTGGTGGTCGGGCCGATCGTGGTCGGCGTCGGGATGCTGCTGCTGACGCGGGTCGGGCCGGGGTCGTCGTACCTCGGGTCGGTGCTGCCCGCGGTGGCGGTGTTCGGGCTCGGACTGGCCACTGTGGTCGCTCCGGTGACCGCGACGGTGCTGGCCGCCGCGCCGGACCGGTACGCCGGGGTCGCGTCCGGGGTCAACAATGCGATCGCCCGATCGGGTGGACTTCTGGCGGTGGCGATTTTGCCCGCCGCGGCTGGTTTGACGGGTTCGGCGTATCGGGATCCGGTCGCGCTGACTGCCGGGTGGCAGACGGCGCTGGTCATCTGCGCGGTGCTCGCGATCGCCGGCGGGCTTATCGCGTTGGGAATTCACAACGGGGTGCTCGGCGCCGTCGAGCCGGATGACGCGCCGCATCCCGGGGATTGTCTGCATTGCGGGGTGGAAGGGCCGCCCACGCACGTCCATCCAGGCGGGCGTCGCTGATCTTTCGGTGGGGGAAGTGTGCTGGGGTTTGTCGGTGCCGGTGAGCTGACCGCTGCCATCGTGACCGGGCTCGACGGGAGCTTGCCGGTCGCGTTGTCGCCGCGTTCGCGGGAGATCAGCGCGGCGCTGGCCGCTCGCTATCCGGACGTGCGGGTGTGCGCGAGCAACCAGGAAGTGCTTGATCAGGCGGACACGGTGGTGCTGGCCGTGCGGCCGCCGGTCTTGCGGGAAGTGGTCGCTGAGCTGACTTTCCGGCCGGAGCACGCGGTGATCAGCGCGGTGGCCGGCGTGCGGGTGGAGCAGTTGCGGGAGCTGGTCGCACCGGCTTCGCGGGTAGTGCGGTCGATTCCGTTGCCGCAGGCGGCGCAGCGGCAGAGCCTGACGGCGATGTATCCGGAGGACGGTGTCGCGCGGGAGTTGTTCGAGCGCGTGGGCGGGGTGGTGGTGCCTCGCGACGAGCCGGGTTTGGAAGCGTTCAGCGCGGCTACGTCGACGTTCGCCGCGCATCTGGACTATCTGGCGACTATCGCCGGGTGGATGAGCGCGCAGGGGGTCGAGGCTGAGGTGGCTTCGGCGTATGTGGCGCACATCTTCGCGCAGGTCGGGAAATCACTGGCCGGTGGCGGGCCGTTGGCGGAGCTGACTGCCCGGCATATGACTCCGGGCGGGATCAACGAGCAGTTGCTGACTCACCTTCGGGCTGAAGAGGTGCCCGAGGCAGTGCGGCAGGGGCTGGACGCGGTGCTGGCCCGGTTGCGCGGATCAGCCGCGGGAGCGGGCGACTAGCCGGGTCTCGATGCGCTGCAACGCCGTGATCAAGGTGCCGGCCTCTTCGGCATCGGTGAACGTGCCGTCGAGGAGTGCGGACCAGCTGTCGCGCAGCCGCTGCAGGTTCTCCGCCGCCTTTTCGGTGGGGTAGAGGCGGACGCGCCGGGCGTCGTCGGGGTCGGACTCCCGGCGCAGCAGGCCCTTGTTCTCCAGGCCGCGGACGGCCCGGCTGACGTTGCTGGAGATCATCTGGGTGGCCTCGGCCGCGGCGTTGACCGTGGTTCCCGGGTGCCGGTCGACGAACCGCATCACCGCGCCTTCCAGCGGCGTCCCCGACTCGGCGTCGGCTTCCTTGGCGGCGTTGATGTGCCGGGCCACCGCGAGGATCAGGTCGGCGAGCTCGAAGAGCTGATCGTCTTTCACCTGGCCAGCATAGCTATCTTTTGACAGGTATCTCCTCGACGGCGTAGCTTAGCTATCAGATGATAGCTAAGGAGGCGGCCATGACCGCAGGCAAGAACGCGCTGATCATCGGGGCGTCGCGGGGGCTGGGCTACGCGCTGGCCGCCGAGTTCCTCCGCCGCGGCTGGCAGGTCACCGCGACCGAGCGCACGCCCTCCGCGCTGCACGAGCTGGCCGGGCTGACGGTGGAGACCGTCGACATCGCGGTGCCCGAACAGGTCGCGGCGCTGCGCGAACGGCTGGCCGGGACGACGTTCGACCTGCTGTTCGTCAACGCCGGAACCAACTACACGACCGACCCGTCGGCCACCTTCGCCGACGTGTCCACCGAGGACTTCGCCCAGGTCATGGTGACCAACGCGCTGAGCCCGATGCGCGTCGTCGAGACCCTGCAGGACCTGGTCCCCGCGACCGGCACGATCGGGGTGATGTCGTCAGGCCAGGGCAGCGTCGCCGACAACACCAATGGCGGCTTCGAGGTCTACCGGGCGAGCAAGTCCGCGTTGAACCAGCTCATGCGCAGCTTCGCCGCCCGGCACGCCGACGACCCGCGCACGCTGCTGCTCCTGGCGCCCGGCTGGGTGAAGACGGACCTGGGCGGGCCGGGTGCGCGGCTGACTGTCGACGAGAGCATCCCCGGCGTCGCCGACACGATCGAGGCTTGGACGGGCAAGGGCGGGCTGCACTACCTGGACCGCCAGGGTCAGACCGTCAACTGGTGACCGGCGCAGTCCCGTTAATCGCCCCAATGCCACTTTGGGTGCGCTGGACGCACCGAACGCCACTTTGGGTGCGTCAGATGCACCCAATGTGGCATTGGGGCGCGGTCTAGGCGAGCAGCTCGGCCAGCATCGCCGGATCGATGTTCCCGCCGGAGACGACCGCGACGGTGCGTCCGTCGGGGAGCTCGTCCGCGTGGTGCAGGTACGCGGCCGGGGCGGTGGCCCCGCTTGGCTCGGCGACCAGGCGGCCTTGCCGGGCCAGGGCGCGGACAGTGTCGCGGATTTCGTCCTCGGTCACGGTGATCACGCCGTCCAGGACGTGCCGCAGGTGCGCGAACGTGAGCTCGGACGGTTGCGCGCGCAGGCCGTCGGCGATGGTGCGGGCGCGTTCGGCGATGGGCCAGTCCACGATCTCGCCCGCGGCGAGACTGGCCGCGGTGTCGCCGGCCAGTTCCGGCTCGACGCCGTAAACCTTCGCGTTCGGGCACTTCGCCTTGATCGCGGTGCCGACCCCGGAGGCGAAGCCGCCGCCGCTGACCGGCACCAGCACGGTCTCGACGTCCGGCAGGTCTTCCGCGATCTCGAGGCCGACGGTGCCTTGCCCGGCGATGATGTCCGGGTGGTCGAACGGCGGGATCAGCGTGAGACCGCGTTCCTTGGCGAGCGCGAGCGCCGCCGATTCCCGTTCCGCGATCGGCACTTCGCGGACTTCCGCACCCCAGCGAAGAGTGGCTTCGACCTTCAGCCGCGGAGTCACGTCCGGCACCACGATCACCGCGGGAATCCCGAATTCGCGCGCGGCGTAGGCGACTGCTTGCGCATGGTTGCCGCTCGAATACGCGACCACGCCGCGTTTCCGTTCGGTGTCGGTGAGTGCGGCGATCGCGTTGTACGCGCCGCGGATCTTGAACGCGCCGATCGGTTGCAGGCTCTCGGGTTTCACCCAGAATTCGCCGGGAACCCAGAGCTGGCGCAGCAGCGGGGTGTGCACCGCGGTGCCCTTCACCCGCTCGGCCGCGGCTTCGATGTCGGAGATCGTCACGAGGTGCATGAGGCGAGTATGTCAGGAAAGTGTGAGCTTTAGTCTATCCATTTTGGACAGTCAACGTGGCGTCCCTCACGCCGGGGCAACGAAGGGAGCGTCTCAGGCGACTTAACCGTTGAAGAAACAGGGACAACGACCGGGAACGATCAGATCGGAATCATGAGCGAGGAGCAGAAGGAAACCGCGGAGGACAAGAAGAAACTCCGGACGACCTCGGTGCTCGCCGCGGCGCTGGCGGCGGTCACCGCCGCGTTGCTGGGTTCGACGCTGGGGGTCGCGGGGACAGTCATCGGCGCCGGAGTGGCCAGCGTGGTCAGCACGGTCGGCGGTGAGTTGTACCTGCGTTCTCTGCAGAAGACTCGTGATGCCGCGCGGAAGGCCATGGAAACGGCTGGGCGGCGCAGTCGCGGCGCGATCGCCCCGGTGCGGGTGCCGGTTGACGACGTGGCGTCGGCGAATCCTGGCGAGGCGCCGACGGTGTACCTGCCCGCCGATTTGGCGAATATGCCTACGGTTCGGTTGTCCGAGCTGAAGCCGACTGAACCGGAGAAGTCCGACAGCCTGGGCGAGAAGCTGCGCAAGATGCGGTGGCCGTTGATCATCGCTTCTAGCGTGGTGGCGTTCGTCGTCGCGTTGGTTGTCTTGCTCGGTCTGGATTGGACGACCAAGGGGAGTGTGTCCACCGGGTTGATTCCCCGGCAGCCGGATACCAGCCAGCAGCGGGACGATCATCCGGACAACACGCCGAGCACCGCACCGCAGACACCCCCGCCCGGTGAGTCGAAGCAGAACAACCCGACGTCCACTCCGACCACGACGCCGAGCGCTCCGCCGTCCTCCCAGCAGCCGACGCAGCAGACGCGCCCGCCGTCCACGTCCTCGAACCCGCCCACGAGTTCACAGGCCCCCGCGACCAGCCAGACGCCGACCGCCCCCGCAGTCCCGTCAAACGCGGGCGAGTAACTCCCCGCGGCGGTCCGTGAGGGGAACCTTCACAGACTCTGAGTCCCTCAGGGTTCCCCTCACGGCCCACCTGAGTCCGTTACGAAAGCCGGGCCTTCAGCCCCTCCGCGGCGGCCTTCGGATCCGCCGCCTCGGTGATCGCCCGGACGACGACAACCCGGGAAGCCCCCGCGTCCAGCACCTCCGGCAACCGGGCCTCGTCGATCCCGCCGATCGCGAACCAAGGCCGCTCCGTCCCGAGAGCCGCGGTAGACCGGACCAAGCCCAGCCCCGGCGCGAACCGGCCGGGTTTCGTCGGGGTGGGCCAGCACGGGCCGGTGCAGAAGTAGTCCACGCCGGTCTCCGCCGCCGCAGCCGCGGCCTGCTCCTCCGAATGGGTGGAACGGCCGATCACCACGTCGTCGCCCAGCACTCGCCGCGCCAGCGAGACCGGGATGTCGTCCTGCCCCAGATGCAACACATCCGCCCCCACCGCCAGTGCCACATCCGCTCGGTCGTTCACCGACAGCAGTGCGCCATGCCGTGCGCAGGCCTCCGCCAGCACTTCCAGCGCGGCGATCTCCTGCTTGGCCTCCAGCGGCGAGCCGCCAGTCTTGTCCCGCAGCTGCACGATGTCGACGCCACCGGCCAACGCGGCGTCCGCGAACTCGGCGAGGTCCCCACGCGAGGTGCGCGCGTCGGTGCACAAGTACAGCCGGGCGTCGGCGAGACGGGTGCGAATTTGGTCTCCGGTCAAGGCAGGCATGGCGGTGACGTTACCCGCGCGCTACGGTGTGGGAGTCCGCACGGGAGCCCGAGGCACGGGCTGAGAGGGAGCTGCCGCTCCGACCGTGGAACCTGATCCGGGTCATGCCGGCGCAGGGAGCGTGATTCCACTGTGAACACCAGCACCACAACCGTCACTGTCGTCGGCGGCGGCGTCATCGGGCTGTCCGCGGCCTGGCGCGCGGCCGCCCAGGGATGGCGCGTCACGGTCGTCGACCCGGATCCCGTGCGCGGCGGCGCGTCCTGGCTGGCCGGCGGGATGCTCGCCCCGGTCACCGAGGCGTGGCCGGGCGAGGAAGCCGTGCTCAGCCTGGGCGAAGCGTCGCTGCGACGCTGGCCAAGTTTCGCGCGGGAGTTAGCCGCCGAAGGGACCGATCCCGGGCTGGCCGAGCACGGCACGATCGTCGTCGGGTTCGACAGCGCCGACGCCGGGCACCTCGACATCCTCGCCGGGTACCTGCGTTCGCTCGGGCGCGACGTCGAGACGCTCACCGGGCGTGCGGCGAAGCGGCTCGCGCCAGGGCTTGGCGCGGTTCGCAGCGGCCTGCATGTGCCCGGCGATTTAGCCGTGGACAACCGGAAACTGCTCACAGCGCTGAGCGAAGCGGCTACGAAGCGTGGGGTCGAGTTCCGTCGGGAACGGCTCAAGAACCTCTCCGAAGTCTCCGGCCCGGTGATCCTTGCCGCCGGGGCGTGGACCGGCCAGCTGCATCCGTTGCTGGAGCACGCTGTACGTCCGCTGAAGGGCGAGATTCTGCGATTGCGTCCGCGTCGGGGCTGCCTGCCGCCTCCGCCGTACACGGTGCGCGCGATGGTCGAGGGACGGCCGATCTATCTGGTACCACGAGAAGACGGCGAACTGGTTCTTGGCGCGACGCAGTACGAAGCGGGTTTCGACCAAGCTGTCACCGCGCGCGGCGTACGTGAGCTACTGGAGAACGCGGAGCGGATTCTGCCCGGCATCACGGAGTACGAGCTGGTGGAAGTCGCCGCTGGACTGCGTGCCGCTAGCCGTGACGCTTTGCCGTACATCGGCGAAGTGAGCGAAGGCGTGTACGCGGCGACAGGACATCACCGCAACGGTTTGCTGATGGCACCCGCGACCGCGGACGCCGTGGTCGCGTGGCTGGCCGGCGAAGCCCCGTCGCCGGAGGTCGCCGCGGCGACGCCCGCCCGGCTGGTCGAGAAGGAGCGAGTCTGATGGAGATCAAGGTCAACGGCGAGTGGCGGGAGTTTCCCGACGACAGCACCGTTTCCGCGGTCCTGGACGCGCTGGGAGCGGAGCGCCGCGGCGTGGCCGTCGCGGTCAACGGCGAGGTCGTGCGGCGTGGCGAATGGGAAGAAGCGGTCGTGCCGAAGGGCGCGAACCTCGAAGTGCTGACCGCGGTTCAAGGAGGTTGAGCATGGACGACCTGATCATCGGCGAACACAAGCTGTCGTCGCGATTGATCATCGGCACCGGTGGCGCGGCGAATCTCGAGGTGCTGGAACGCGCGCTGGTCGCGTCGGGCACCCAGCTGACCACCGTGGCGATGCGCCGAGCCGACGCCGAGGGCGGCTCCGGAGTGCTGGAGCTGTTGCGGCGCTTGGACATCGAGCTGCTGCCCAACACCGCGGGCTGCCGGACGGCGGCCGAAGCCGTGCTCACCGCCCAGCTGGCCCGCGAGGCGCTGGAAACGAACCTGATCAAACTCGAGGTGCACGCCGACGACCGGACGCTGCTGCCCGATCCGCTGGAGACGCTCGAAGCCGCCGAACGCCTGGTGGCGGACGGATTCACGGTGTTCGCCTACACCAACGACGACCCGGTGCTCGCCCTCCGTCTCGAGGAGGCGGGCTGCGCCGCGGTGATGCCGCTCGGCGCCCCGATCGGCACCGGGCTGGGCATCCGGAACCCGCACAACATCGAGCTGATCGTCTCGCGCGCGTCGGTGCCGATCGTGCTGGACGCTGGGATCGGTACCGCTTCGGACGCGACGCTGGCCATGGAACTCGGCTGCTCGGCGGTGCTTCTGTCGACGGCGGTGACCCGGGCCGCGGATCCGGAACGGATGGCGTTGGCGATGCGGAGCGCCGTGGAGGCGGGGTATCTGGCGCGGGGCGCGGGACGGGTGCCGCAGCGGTTTTGGGCGCAGGCGTCCAGCCCGCCTCGCTAGACCTCGACGACGATTTTGCCGCGCACACCGCCGTTTTCGAGCGTGCGGTGTGCCTCGGCGATGTCCGCCAGCGGAAACACCCGGTCTACCAACGGCCGCACCAACCCGGCATTGACCCACCGGCTCAGATCAGCGAGCAGATCCGCCTTGGGGTTCCCGCTGAAACCGCGCACCCACCGCTTCGGGCGTAGCGAGTTCGCCGCGACATAACCGACCGAGCGGGCCGGACGGTCGAGGTCGAACGCGATCGCGACCATCCGCCCGCGCGGGGTCAGCAGCCGCCGGAACGTGTCGAGGTCGCGGCCGACGGTGTCGAGAATGACGTCGAACTTCCCCAGGTCGCCGGGATCGCGGTAGTCGAGTGCGACATCCGCCCCGAGTTCCCTTGCCAGTTCCAGGTTTTTGGCGCTCGTCAGCCCGGTCACGTGTGCGCCCATCGCTGTGCCGAGCTGCGTCGCCACAAAACCGACCCCGCCGGTCGCGCCGCGAATCAGCAGGCGTTCTCCGGGCTTGAGATGGGCTTTGTCGCGCAGCGCGGTAATCGCGGTGATGCCCACGGTCAGCGACGCGGCTTGCGCGGGATCGAGGCCGGCGGGTACGTGGTCCAGCCGATCCGCGGCCATCACGTAGTACTCGGCGGCAGTGCCCATGCGCCGCCCGCCGCCCCAGACGAGGTCGCCGACGGCGAACCGGCTCGTCCCGGGTTCCACCACCTCGCCGACCAGGTCCACGCCGATCCGCTTGGGAAAACGCTTGCCGCTGAACGGAAGCAGCTTCCCGGACCGCATGGAGAGTTCGCCGCCGTTGACCGAGAGCGCGCGCACCCGGACGAGGACTTCGCCGGGACCGGGCACTGGTGTCGGGACCGTGGTCTCGCGCAGGACTTCCGGCGGTCCGTAGCGGTCGTAGGTGATGGCTCGCATCGAAGTGGAAGGCATGTTCCACTTCTAGCACGGAAAGTGGAAGGGGTCTTCCGATTCGCGTAAAGTGAGAGAGTGCCGGAAAAATCGACTCGGTTGCGCACCGACGCCGCCCACAATCGCGCGCAGATTCTCGAGGTCGCGAAGCGCACCTTCGAGACCGAGGGCCTGGACGTGTCGATGAGCGAACTCGCGCGCCGCGCGGGGCTCGGCGTGGCCACGGTGTACCGCCATTTCCCGACCAAGGCCGATCTCGTCGCCGAAGCCTTCGCCGAGCCGATGGCCGAATGCGCGGGGATGCTCGACGAGGCGCTCGCCGACCCCGACCCGTGGCGCGGGTTTTGCCGGGTGATCGAGGAAGTGTGTGCGATGCAGGCACGCAACCACGGTTTCTCCGCCGCGATCGTGACCGCGCTGCCGGATCAGGCGCGTTTCGCGGAGCTGCGGGACCACGCGTTGCGGGGGTTCACCGAGTTGATCCGCCGGGCGCAGGAAGCCGGTGCGCTGCGGGCCGACTTCGCGGTTTCCGACCTGTCGTTGATCTTGCTGGCGAACGGCGGGCTGCGGTCGGGCGCGGGAGCCGCGGCTCCGGCGGCGTCGCGGCGGCTCGCCGGTTATCTGCTGCAGTCGTTCCGCACGGAGACGGCCGCGCCGCTGCCGACGCCCGCGGAGCTTCCGCTCGACGGGTCGGTGCTCTGAATGGGCGGCCAAGCTGCACAAATAGCCTGGTAATGGTGATTTCGCCCGCGCTTGACGCGGATTGTGCACGGGTACGCCGTATGGTTGACGGCACCCTTTCCGGCGCACCCAGCGGCGGGCACCAGCGTCAGAAGGAGCCGATCGTGACTCTTTCCTCGGTCCAGGACGTAACGGGCCGGTTGTATCTAGCGGTGGGACGGCTTTCCCGCTCGCTGCGCCAGGCCGGCGCGCCCGGGCCCGGACACGGGTCGATCTCGGCGCTGGCCACGCTCGTGCACTTCGGCGAGCTGCGCCTCGGCGACCTCGCCGCGAAGGAAGGCGTCGCGGCGGCCACGATGTCGCGGATCGTGGCCACGCTGGTGGAAGCCGGTTACGTCACGCGCGAGTCCGACCCGGTCGACCGCCGCGCCTGGCTGGCCCGCGCCACCGAGGAAGGCGAACGCCTCGTCTCCGGCGTGCGGTCCACCCGTGTGCAGGAGCTCAACCGCCGCCTCGACCGGCTCACACCCGAGGCCCGCGAGTCGATCATCGCCGCGCTGCCCGCACTGGAGGCCTTGATTTCCGACGAGGGTTAGCGATCCTCAGGGGCCAGCCGCCAGAATGCCGACACGGGGCCGACTTTGGCGCCCATCGGGTACGAGTGTTCGACGGCCTGCGACACGAACCACTTGCCGTAACGCGCCGCTTCGATCACCGGCATGCCCTTGGCCAGCCCAGCGGTCAGCGCGGACGCCATGGTGTCGCCAGCCCCGTGCGTGTGCGGGGTCTGCCAGCGCGGGCCGGGCAGTTCCACGAACGTCGTGCCGTCGAAGAGCAGGTCGACGCACTCCGGGTCGGACTGCAGGTGGCCGCTCTTCACGAGCACGTACTTCGGCCCGAGCTGGTGCAGCACGACGGCCGCGGTGTGCATGCCTTCGCGGTCGGTCACGGTCATGCCGGTGAGCAGCCGCACCTCGTCCAGGTTCGGCGTGAGCACGGTGGCGCGCGGCAGGAGTTCGTCGCGCAGCGCGGCGAGGCCGTTGTCGTCGAACAGCGATTGGCCGGTCATCGCCGCGGCCACCGGGTCGACCACGAACGGGATCGCGCCGTCGCGGCCGATCCCGGCCTTGTCGCAGGCCGCCGCGACCGCGTGGATGATCTCCGCGGACGCGAGCATGCCGGTCTTCGCCGCGCCGACGCCCATGTCCTCGGCGACCGCCTCGATCTGCCCGGCCACGATGTGCGGCGGCAGGTCGGCGCGGTCGTGCACGCCGAGCGTGTTCTGGACGGTGACCGCGGTGACCGCGACCAGGCCGTGCACCCCGCAGGTCAGGAAGGTCCGCAGGTCCGCCTGCAGCCCGGCGGCCCCGCCGGAATCGGATCCGGCGATGGTGAGCGCGGAGGGCGGGCTCGGGTTCTCAGTCATGTGCGCGTTCCGACTTCTGGTCTGGTCCATTGAGGCAACTGTGCTTCATTCACAGTCCACCACGATGGCACAGTAAGTGTTCGTGCTGGTCCCCGTGACGAAGGAGACATCAGTGAAGCTCGCCGCGGCCGGTCTCCTGCTCCTGTCCACGCTGGCGGTACCGGGGGTCGCCAGCGCGGACAGCCCCAAGCTCTCCCACGTGACCACGGTCGGCGTGCACAACACCTACGATCCCGCCGCGTACCCGTACCTCGCGCAGGCGCTGGACAACGGCTCGTCCCTGCTCGAACTCGACGTCTGGCCAGACTTCTTCACCCACGAGTGGAAGGTCAGCCACTCCAATCCGCTGGGCAACGGCAACAATTGCGTCGACGCGCATTCGGCGGCGGACCTTTACTCCGGCGGGACGAACAAGGATCTCGAATCGTGCCTGGACGACATCCGGATCTGGCTCGGCGCGCATCCCGGTCGCCCGCCGCTCACGCTGAAGATCGAAATGAAGACCGGCTTCTCGGCGAATACCGGCCTCGGCCCGGCCCAGCTCGATGCCGCCTTCCGCGACCACCTCGGCGACGCCGTGTTCAAGCCAGCCGATCTCCTCGGCACCCACGCCACGCTCGACGAAGCGTCCAAAGCGGACAATTGGCCAACGCTGGACGCGTTGCGGGGCAAGGTGCTCACCGAGATCATCCCGGGCACGGTCGAAGAGGGAAACCCGACCGACACGCTGCACACCGACGTCGAGTACGCCGGCTATCTGCTGGACCAGAAGGCAGCCGGAAAGCTGAATTCGGTGCAGATTTTCCCGACCGTGCACGGTGCCGCGGGCGGCGATCCGCGCGACAAATACTCCGCGGAGCAGAAACCGTGGTTTGTCGTTTTCGACGGGGACGCCAGCGAATGGCTCGCGAAGGCCGGAATGTCCTGGTACGACGAAAACCACTACTACGTGGTCATGACGGACGGGCAGAACGTCGCGCCCGCGATCGACGACCACAACCCGACCGTCGACCAGGCGACTCAGCGCGTGGCGGAGCTGGCCAAGCAGCACGCCTCCGTGGTGACGTCCGACTGGACCGGCCTCACGACCGTGCTGCCGACGGTGGATTCGCGCGGCTAGAACCGAGGCGGTGGTTTCAGCACGGACATCCGGTATTGGTACACCGCTTGCGCTTCGGCGATCCCCGGCCGCGGCGTGACGCCCGATTTGCGGATCGTTTTGACCGCCGAAGCGGTGCGATGTTCGGTGACCAGGCCGTCGACCTCGTGCTGCACCTCAAGGGGCAGCCTCGCCCACAACGCTTCCGGTGTCTCGCTCATCCGGCCAGTGTCGCATTCACTGCGGGTTCGCGAGCCGCCAGAACGGGGAAACCGGGCCGACTCCCGCACCCAGCGGATACGCCTCCAGGACGCAGCGTTCGATGAACCGCTTCGCCTCCGCGACCGCGGTGGGCACGTCCGCGCCCTTCGCGAGCGACGAGGTGATCGCCGACGCCATGGTGTCGCCGCCGCCGTGGGTGTTTTCCGTGTCGATGCGCGGGCCGCTCAACTCGATTACCGCTGAGCCGTCGGTGAGCAGATCGACGCAATCGGCGGCGTCGTAAAGGTGCCCGCCCTTGACCAGAACCCACTGGGAACCGAACTCCAGCAACGCTTCCGCGGCTGTGTGTTGGCTCTTTGTGTCGGTAACGCTGACGCCGGTCAGCAGCCGGACCTCGTCGAGGTTCGGCGTGATGAGCGTGGCGCGCGGGAACAATTCGGTCCGGATCGCTTCCAGTGCTTCTTCGCGCAGCAGAGCGTGGCCGGTCATCGACGCGGCCACCGGGTCGACTACGAACGGAGTGCCCGTGGTGCGTCCGATGTGGACTTCGTCGAGCGTTTTCGCCACCGCCTGAATGATTTCCGCGGTGGCGAGCATGCCGGTCTTCGCCGCGTTGACGCCCATGTCCTCGGCGACCGCTTTGATCTGCGCGGTGACGACGTCGACGGGGATCTCGGAGAACCCTTGCACGCCAAGCGAATTCTGCACGGTGACCGCGGTGAGCGCGACCAGCCCGTGCACGCCGTTGGCGAAGAACGTGCGCAGGTCCGCCTGCACGCCCGCACCACCGCCGGAATCGGATCCGGCGATGGTGAGGGCGGTGCGTGGGGTGACTGTCACTGGTTGACCACGGGCAGGTAGACCTTGTTGCCCTGCTCGGAAAACTCCGCGGACTTCTCGGCCATGCCCGCCTCGATCGCCTCCACAGAGGACAGACCGTGCTCCTCGGCGTACTTGCGCACGTCCTGGGTGATCCGCATCGAGCAGAACTTCGGCCCGCACATCGAGCAGAAGTGCGCGGTCTTGGCCGGTTCGGCGGGCAGCGTCTCGTCGTGGAAAGCCCGCGCGGTGTCCGGGTCGAGCGACAGGTTGAACTGGTCGTTCCACCGGAATTCGAAGCGGGCCTTGGACAATTCGTCGTCCCAGTCCTGCGCGTACTGGTGGCCCTTGGCGAGGTCGGCGGCGTGCGCGGCGATCTTGTAGGTGATCACGCCGGTCTTGACGTCGTCGCGGTTGGGCAGGCCGAGGTGCTCCTTCGGCGTGACGTAGCACAGCATCGCCGTGCCGTACCAGCCGATCTGCGCCGCACCGATCGCCGAGGTGATGTGGTCGTACGCCGGCGCGATGTCCGTGGCGAGCGGGCCGAGCGTGTAGAACGGGGCCTCGCCGGTGAGCTTTTCCTCCAGCTCGACGTTTTCCTTGATCTTGTGCATCGGCACGTGGCCGGGGCCTTCGATCATCACCTGCACGTCGTGCTCGCGCGCGATGTGCGTCAGCTCGCCGAGGGTCTCCAGTTCGGCGAACTGGGCGCGGTCGTTGGCGTCCGCGATCGAGCCCGGACGGAGGCCGTCGCCGAGGGAGAACGTGACGTCGTACTCGCGCAGGATCTCGCACAGCTCGGAGAAATGCGTGTACAGGAAGGATTCCTGGTGGTGCGCGAGGCACCAGGCGGCCATGATCGACCCGCCGCGGCTGACGATGCCGGTGACCCGGCGCGCGGTCAGCGGGATGTAGCGCAGCAGCACGCCGGCGTGCACCGTGACGTAGTCGACGCCCTGCTCGCACTGCTCGACGATGGTGTCGCGGTAGATCTCCCAGGTGAGCTTTTCCGGCTCCCCGTTGACCTTTTCCAGCGCCTGATAGATCGGCACGGTGCCGACCGGGACCGGCGAGTTGCGCACGATCCACTCGCGGGTCTCGTGAATCCGCTTGCCGGTGGAGAGGTCCATGATCGTGTCGGCTCCCCAGCGGGTGGCCCACACCATCTTGTCGACCTCTTCCTCCACAGAGGACCAGACGGCCGAATTTCCCATGTTGGCGTTGATCTTCACCAGGAAGTTCTTGCCGATGATCATCGGCTCGGTCTCCGGGTGCTTGCGGTTGGCCGGAATCACCGCGCGCCCGCGGGCGACCTCGTCCCGCACGAACTCCGGAGTACAGCGTTCGCGCGCGGCGATGAACTCCATTTCCCGGGTGATCACCCCGGCTTTCGCCCAGCCGAGCTGGGTGTTGTGCTCCCGCCCGTCGGCCCAGCCGGACCGCAGCGGGTGTAGTCCATTGTGGACATCGATGTTCGCGTCCGGATCGGTATAGGGCCCGGACGTGTCGTACACGTCGAAGTGCTCCCCGTTCGACAGGTCGATCCGCCGCGCCGGAACCCGCAGTCCGGATTCGGTGCGGTGATAGACCTTGTGCGAGCCGGTGATCGGCCCGGTGGTGACGGACGGGGCGATGGCACCCTGGTTTTCCAGCGTCGTCAACGACGTTCACTCCCTACGCCGGCATTACCCGGTCAGGTTCATGCGGTCGGTGACGCCGGGTGTCCGCGAGATGGACACCAGCCACCCTCTCAGCCCGCCAAGGCGCGAGCTCCCGCGTTGCATTCGGTTGAGGTTGCTCTTGCGACGATGCCATGGCGCCTCGGTCGGACACAACCCCGCCGCTCGTCTGGCCGAAGGACAACGAAGGCCTCCCCGGGAAAATCCAGGGAGGCCTTCGGGAAAATCGGGAGACGCGGAGCGGGTCAGGCGTCGGCGGGTTCTTTCGGCGGCAGCCAGGTCAGGCCGGGCACACCCCACTTGTTTTTCTTCAGCATCTTCTTCGCCGCGCGCGCGTGGCGGCCGACTAGACGGTCCAGATAGATAAACCCGTCGAGGTGATCGGTCTCATGCTGCAGGCAGCGCGCGAAGTAACCGGTGCCCTCGACCTCGATCGGATTTCCCTCGACGTCGAAGCCGGTCACCTTCGCCCACGTGGCGCGTCCGGTCGGGTACGACTCGCCGGGGGCGGAGAGGCAGCCCTCCCAGTCGTCGTCCGGGTCCGGCATGGTCTCCGGGATCTCCGACGTCTCGAGCTTCGGGTTGACCACCACGCCCTTGTGCTCGACGCCCTCGTCGTCCGGGCAGTCGTATACGAACACCCGGAGGTCGAGCCCGATCTGGTTGGCCGCGAGGCCCACGCCCTCGGCCGCGTACATGGTCTCGAACATGTCCTCGACGAGGGTGGCCAGCTTGTCGTCGAACTCGGTGATCTCGCGCGTGGGCTGGTGCAGCACAGGTTCGCCGGCGATGCAGATGGGGTGGACGGTCACGGACGCCGAGTTTAGTCGGACCCTTCTGGTACACCTGGATCGGACCGTGACGCGCCGTGTCGGATGCCCATGTCGAGCATGGGTTCCGTGGTTCAATGACGCCCGCGGAAGGACTGCCGACACCGATTGCGAGGACCGCATGGACGCCGCGGAGTCGATGGCTGGAAACCAGCCGTCGCCGCCGGAGAATGTCGGTGGCCTGACCGAACGCGAACTGGACATTCTCGCGTTCGAGCGGCAGTGGTGGCGCCACGCCGGGGCGAAGGAGAACGCCATCCGGGAGCGCTTCGGACTGTCCTCCACCCGTTACTACCAGTTGCTGAACACGCTGCTGGCCAAGCCGGAGGCCGTCGCGGCCGATCCGATGCTGGTCAAGCGGCTGCGCAAAACGCGCGCCGCCCGTCAGCGCAAACGCGGGGCCCGGCGGTTGGGGATCGAGCTGTCATGAGCGTCTTCTCGGGACTGTCCCGGCCGTTGAAGGCCGCGGGAGTCGCGCTGATCGGGATCGCGGTGGTCGCGGCCGTCATCGGCGGCGTCACCGTGCTCAACACGAGCGGCGACCAGAACGCCGGACCGAGCACGTCCGGCGAACCCACCGCACCCGGCGGATCGTCGTCCGCGCCGGAGCAGTCGTCCTCGGCCGCACCCAGTTCCGCGCCGCCGTCGTCGCCCTCCTCGTCGGCCCCGGCCTCGTCGTCCGCCGCGTCGTCGGCTCCGGCGTCGGGCCAGCCCGGACAGCCCGGCGGCCAGCCGGGCCAGCAGCCAGGACAGCCGGGCCAGGCGGGCCCGGACCAGCAGGCGTCGAACAAGTGGGTCACCCTGCGCGTCTACAACAACTCGCTGGTCAAGCACCTCGCCGAACAGGCCGCCGCCGACTTCCGCAATTCGGGCTGGAACGTCGCCGAGGTCGGCAACTACGCGCAGGGCAACATCCCGGCGACCACGGCCTACTTCCGGCCGGGCACCGACGAGGAAGCCGCCGCGAAGCAGCTGGCCAAGGAGTTCGGCTTCCAGGCCCAGCCCCGGTTCGACGGCATCCAGAACTCGAGCCCCGGCGTGATCGTGATCATCACGAAGGACTACCAGCCCGGCGGGCGCAAAGGCAGCTGACCTTTCCCGATACTGGTGACGGCCCGCGCTACGGCGCGGGCTTTGTCATGTCTCAGGGGCCGCGCTCCGGGCGTTGGGCTGGTCCGCGTTCGGAGCGGCGAGCCGCGTGGCTCCTGCGGAGGTCCGTGAGGGGAACCCTGAGGGAATCAGAGTCCCTCAGGGTGGCTCTCACGGACCTCGACCTCGCGCGCCGCGCCGCTTCGGTCGGTGCCGAGCGAGCGAACCGGCGCCAACACTCACGAGCAGCTCAACGCTCCTGCTGCGCCTGCGCGTAAGCCTCCAAAGTCGCCAACTGCGCCGCGTCCAGCGAAGGTCGCACCGCCTCCCGAGCCTTGTCCAGATGCGCCGCGGTCACCTCGCGCGCCTCCAGCGACTCGCGCATCGCCGTCAGCGCCGCCTCCCGGATCAGCGCGGCGCAGTCGGCGGCTGAGTAGCCCTCGAGCGCTTCCGCGGTGGCCGCGAGGTCCACATCGGACGCCAGCGGGGTGTGCTTGGCCGTCGCGGCGAGGATCGCGGCGCGGGATTCGGTGTCCGGCGGCGGCACGTAAATCCGCCGCTCCAAGCGTCCGGGGCGCAGCAAAGCCGGGTCGACCAGTTCGGGCCGGTTCGTCGCGCCCAGCACGACGACCTCGCGCATCGGCTCCACGCCGTCCAGTTCAGTGAGCAGCGCGGCGACCACGCGGTCGGCCACGCCGGAGTCGGACGACTGGCCGCGGCGCGGGGCGAGCGCGTCGATCTCGTCGAGGAAGATCAGCGACGGGGCGGCGTCGGCGGCCCGGCGGAATAGGTCGCGGACCGCGCGTTCCGATTCGCCGACCCATTTGTCCAGCAGCTCCGCGCCCTTGATCGCGAACACGTTCAGCGCGCCGGTGCCCGCGAGTGCCCGGACCAGGAACGTCTTGCCGCCGCCGGGCGGGCCGTACAGCAGCACGCCGCGCGGCGGTTCGATGCCGAGCCGGGCGAACGAATCCGGGTAGCGCAGCGGCCACAGCACCGTCTCGGTGAGCGCTTCCTTGACCGACGTCATGTTGCCGACGTCGTCCAGGGTCAGGCCGCCGGTGGCCAGATTGTCCGAAGTGGACAGCGAGATCGGCCGGACGGTGGCCAGCGCGTCGAGCAGATCCTGCTGGGAGATCTTGGGTTCCTCGACGTCCCGCTGGCGCAGCGCGGCCCGCAACGCCGCGTCCCGGCGCAGGGCGAGCAGGTCGGCGGCGACGAAGCCGGGGGTTCGTTCGGCGAGGACGCCCAGGTCGGCCCCGGATTCGACCGGCACGTCGCGCAGCAGGATCCGCAGCAGTTCGACGCGCGTTTTCGCTTCCGGCAGCGGCAGCCCCAGCTCGCGGTCGAGCAGGTCGGCACCGCGCAGCCGCGGATCCACCGACTCGGCTCGCGCGGTCGTCGCCACCACCGCCAGCCCGTCCTGGCGCAGCGCGGAGCGAAGTTCTTCCAGCACCACGGTGGCCACCGGAGGCGGCTGCGTGGCCGGGAGCAGCGCGTCGATGTCGTTGATCAACAGCACGCCGGGACCGTCGCCGTTCGTCGCCCGGTCGATGGCCTCGCGCAGCGAACGGTGCGCCGCATTGGGTTCCAGCACCGCGATATTCGGCGCGGTCACCGACACCACGCGCACCTTCTCCGCGGCGGCGACCGACCGCACCAACGTGGCCTTGCCGACGCCTTCCGGTCCGGACAGCAGCACACCCAGATGCGCCGAAGTGCCCAGCTTCGCCAGCAATTCCGGCCGGTGGAACGCCAGGTCGAACCACTCGGCCAGCTTGCGCGCCGCGCCTTCGGCTCCGACCAGATCGGCGACCGGCACCGGCTCGTCCAGCTCTTCCTCGCGAGCCTCGGTGACGACTTCTTCGACGATCTCCGCGTCGAGGTAGTCCTCGGCGGCGGTGACAGCGGTGGTGCGGACGAGCGCGGTCGCGGTGCGCATCGGCGGTTCGCTAGTCGGCGCGCCGGTGCGGGCACCGTCTCGCCAGCTGACCACAGTGGACGGTCCAACCACGACAACGCCAGCCGGTTCGGTAGCGGTAACGGTCAGCAGTTCGTTGGTCCAGGTCGCCCCGATCACGCGGGACAACTGCCCGCGCACGGCGGCGACGTCCGATCCCGGCGCGGGCGCGAGGTCTTGCGGCAGCAAGGAAACTGCGTCGCCACGAGTGAGGACCTTGCCCGTGAGCGCGAGCCGCAACGTCTGCGGCGACACCGAAACGGACGCCAGCCGCGACCCGGACACGGTGACCGTGCGGGCAGCGGTGACCTCTGCCGGCGAGACCACGACCTCGCCGCCCTCGGCGACGCCGAGGTTCGACATGGTGACGTCATCGGTCAGCACGACACCCGGCATCGCTTCCTCGGCGGCGGGCGCGGCCAAGGCGGCGCTGCGCCGCGCGCCGGTGAGGTACACGGCGTCCCAGGCCCGCAGGCCGAGCGCGTCGAGCACTTCGGGGTGCAGCCGGACAACTCCCCGCCGCGCGTCGAGCGCGGACGGCGTGTGCCGGACGGTCAGGGTGATCTGCGGATCGCTCACGCTGCTCACCCTAATGAACCGGCGGGCGGTTGTGCGCGAACGAAAGGCCGCTTACGGCATCGCTGACCAGTCGCGGATCGCGGCGACGAACTCCTCGGGCGCGTCGGACTCCACGTAAAGCCCTACGCCGTCAAGGCTTACGGTCTGATGGTTCGGGAAGGACGCTTCCAGCCGCTCGCGTTCGCGGGGCCGGAAACCGATTTGAGCGTTGCCCCACACGATCAGCGTCGGCAGGTCGGGAAGGCCGGCCTCGATCTCGGCGAAGAAGGTCCGGCTGGCGAGCATCCGGCCGGGGAGCACGCCGGAGGCCTGGCGTCGCTCGGGCGTGTCCATCGCACGGCGGTAGTGGGTCATCTCGGCCTCGGTCAGCTTCCGTTTTCGGTGCCCCATCGGGAGAAACGCCTTGACGACGAGGTTGAGCCTGCGCGCCAGGAAGCGCATCGGAGGTCCGCCGGCGATACGGCCGAAAGCCTCGAAGTACGGGTCGCCGTTGACCGGCCAGGCCCAGGCGTTGACGAGGACCAGCCGTTCGAAGACTCCGGGCAGGCGCTGTGCGGCGGCCAAGCCGATCGGACCGCCCCAGTCCTGTCCGACCAGCGTGACCCCGCCGAGGCCGAGCGCGTCGACGAACCCGGCGACCACGTCGGCGTGCTCCTCGGGCAGGCAGCGATAGCCGGGTTTCGGCGTCGACAGCCCGAAGCCCGGGTAGTCGAGGGCGACGCACCGGAAGTCGTCGCGCAGGGCGCGGATCACGTCGCGCCAGAGGAACGACCAGGTCGGATTGCCGTGCAGGAGCAGCAGCGTAGGGCCGGATCCCTCGTCGACGTAGTGCACGGTGTGCCCGTCTATGTCGACGAAGCGGCTTTCAAACGGGAACAGTTCGTCGTCGACCCAGCCGGGCCGTGCGCTCTCAGCCATATCCGCCCCTCGAACTCGTCGGCTGTCCTTCGACGTCCGAGCTACCGCTTCGCCCAGCCGTCGAAGGACAGGATGTCACCGACCGGCGGTCGGGCGGCGGGGGAGAACTCCTGCTGGGTCGAATATGCCACCGCGAGCAGGCCGATCTGCGCGACCTCCTCCGGAATCCCCAGAATCCGCGCGACGTCCGTCTCCCCGCCGCCGAGGTGGTAGCTGCACAGCGAACTGGCCAGCCCGTGCGTGCGCAGGGCGAGCTGGAAGCTCCAAATCGCAGGGTAGATCGAGCCGTAGTACGCGGAGAGCTCGGCGGTGCCCGTCGGCACCGGGCCGGGCATGCACGGCAGCACTAGCGCGGGTACCTGGTCGAGGTGCTCGACGAGGTGGCGAGCCGAGTCCAGCATCCGCTTGTCGACGAGGTGCGCGTACTTCCGCCACGATTCCTCCGCGGCTTCCCGGGTGACGGCCGCGATTTCCTTGCGCATCGCGGGATCGAGCACGACCACCCAGCGTTGGGCGGCGAGCAGGGAACCGGCGGCCGGGGCCTGCTGCGCGATCCGCAGGCAGTCCTCGAGCACGGCCCGCGGAACCGGCCGCGCAAGGTCGAGCTTTCGCCGGACGGAGCGGGTTGTGGTGAGCAGGGTGACGGCATCCACTGTGGACCTCCCAGGCGCGTACTTACAGCGTAAGCGTACGGTGTAAGTACGAGGCTGTCGAGGACTTACGCCGTAAGCTCGCGGGATGGCCCGGGAAACCCTGACGCGCGAGAAGGTGCTCGACGCGGCCCTCGCTTTCGTCGACCAGCACGGCATGGCGGCGTTGTCGATGCGCAAGCTCGCCGCGGAGCTGGGCGTCGAAGCGATGTCGCTCTACAACCACGTGCGGAACAAGGGCGACCTGCTGGACGGCCTCGTGGCCCGGATGTTCGAGGCGGTCCCCGTGCCCGATCCGGACGCGCCGTGGGACGTCCGGATCCGCGGCCTGGCCGAGGGGCTTTACGCGCAGTTCCGGCAGCATCCGGCGGTGCTGCGGACCCTGGTCGCGGAGGAGGCCAACCCGCGTTCGCCGGGGGCGTTGAAGGTGATCGACAGCATGCTCGGCGCCCTGCTGGACGCCGGACTGGACGACACCGAGGCCGTGCGCGCGTACCGCTCCCTGACCGGTCTCACGTTCGGGGCCGCGCTCACCGAGGAAACCGGCCTGGCCGGGGCACCGCTAGATCGCGCCGAGCCGGTCGACGACTGGTTCCGCCGCATGGCGACGCCCAGCGAAACGCCGAACCTGCACCGCCTGTTGCCGGTGCTGACCGACGCTGATTGCCGACAGGACTTCGAGGCGCAGCTGGACCTGCTGGTGTCCGCGCTGGGAAAGGCCTGAAACTACCGGCGCCGAATGCCGATCCGACGCCAGCTGCGACGCCGCTGAGTCGGCCCGGAGGTGGCCGAACTGTGGTCCCGCTCCCGAAGATTCCGGCTCCGCACCAGGTCCGAGTTCGTCCGCCGCACGGCGCGCATCGCCGCACCGGCGACGCGGCCTGAGGCCGGACGCAACCGCAGCCGTCGGTGGCTGCGGGCCCGGCGGATCGCGCGACGCTCCCGCGGCGGCACCTCCCAGGCCTCCGGGTGCGCGGCGAGCCAGCGGTGCCGGTAGACCGAATACGGGATGTGCAGCAGGTACAGCACCAGCGCGATCGCCAGCGCGACCAGCGGGAACACGATGATCGCGGCGGCCAGCAGGCCGACGCCCACCAGCAGTGGCGCGATCGCCTTCGCCGGGGCCTTCACGGTCTTGAGCGACAGCGTCGGGATGCGGCTGATCAGCAGCGCGGCGACCGCGATGGTCCACACCAGCACCACGTACTGCTCGGACCACCAGCCCTCGCCCCACTGCAGCGTGGCGATCAGCGGCAGCATCGCGACCAGCCCGCCGGCCGGCGCGGGCACGCCGACGAAGAACTCGGCGGCGTACGGCGGTTGGTCGGTGTCGTCGAGCAGCGTGTTGAAGCGGGCGAGCCGCAGGATCATGCAGACCGCGAAGATCAGCGACGCGACCCAGCCGATGCGGTCGCCGTGCGCCTGCCAGATGTAGAGCACCAGCGCGGGCGCGACGCCGAACGAAATGCCGTCCGACAGCGAGTCGAGTTCGGCGCCCATCTTGGACGTCGCGTCGAGCAGGCGGGCGATCCGGCCGTCGAGGCTGTCGAGGACGGCGGCGATGCCGATCGAGCCGATCGCCATCGCGTAGTTGCCGGTGAGGGCGAACTGCACCGAGGAGAGACCGGCGCAGAGCGCGAGCACGGTGATCGCGTTCGGCAGCAGCCGGACGCCCGGGGTGGTCACGCGGACCATGGTCAGCTTTCTCCCAGCGCAGGAAGTTCGGCGAGCACGGTTTCGCCGCCGACGGTGCGCTGGCCCTTGGCCACCACGACCCGGCTGCCCGGCGGCAGGTAGGTGTCGACGCGCGAGCCGAAGCGGATGATGCCGTAGGTCTCGCCCGCGGCCACCTTGTCGCCCTCGCGGACGTCGCACCGGATGCGGCGCGCGACCAGACCGGCGATCTGCACGACGACGAGCTCGTGGCCGTCGACGGTGTGCAGCACCAGCGAATTGCGCTCGTTGACCTCGCTCGCCTTGTCGAGGTCCGCGGAAAGGAATTTGCCCGGCTTGTACGCGACCTTCGAGATCACGCCCGCCGCCGGCGTGCGCTGGACGTGCACGTCGTAGACGGAGAGGAACACGCTCACCCGCATCCGCGGCTCGGCGGGCAGGCCGAGCTCGGCGGGCGGAACCGCTTCTTCGATGAGCGAGACGGTGCCGTCGGCGGCCGAGATCGCGACGTTGTCCCGCAGCGGGGGCACGCGCTTCGGCTCGCGGAAGAACGCCGTCATGCCCGCGGTCGCGAGCGCGCCGACCACGCCGAGGCGCTTGGAGAACCGGCGCGCCACGATCGTCGCGGCCAGACCGCCGAGGAGGAACGGCCGTCCTGCCGGGTGCATCGGCGGGAACGTCTCGCGGGCCAGCTGGACAGCGTGCGCGAGGGGGTTACCGGTGGGCTGGCCGCTCATGGGTCGAGTTCCCCGCTGTTCGTCTCGGTCGGTGTAAGGGTCCGATTTGGGCTTCCCCACGCTACCGCCCGCCTGCGGCGGACCCGGCGGCCCCTGGTCGTAAGGGTTGCCCCGGCGCGGGTGGGCGCGACCACAAACCGGTAACGACGCGTCGAACAATCCGATAACACCGGGTAGTTGACGCCGCTCGGGACCGGTGCCCGGGCCGACCTGGCGAGGGAGACGATGGCGGTACCCGATCTGCTCGCGCAGTTGCTGCGCGCCTGGCGCCGGGATGTGCTTTCGGCGCCCGTTCCCCAGCTCGTCGACCCTGTGCACGCCGCCCGGCTCGTGCGCGACGCGGCCCGGGTGCATGCGTCCCCCGACGAAGCACGCACCCGGGCGCGGAACGGGTCAGTTTAGTCCGCGACCAAGGTGTTCTGACAGATCGTCGGGAAACCGTTACCAACGGTCACGATCGCGCCGGCCCGCGGTCGCGGCGCTGACCAGCCGCAACACGAGCAGCAGCACGATCGCGCCCAGGATGGCGACGCCGAAGCTCGGGAAATCGAACTCGAAGTGTTGCTGCTCACCGGTCGCGAGCCGGTAGACGAAGCCGCCGAGGGCCGCCCCGACCACGCCGACCAGCACGCTGACGAGACAGCCCTGCCGCTGCCGTTCCCGGCCGCCGACCACGAGGTTCGCGATCCAGCCGACCAGCGCGCCGAAGACGATCCACAGGATGATGCCCATGCTCGCGAGGATACCTTCGGGCTATTGCACAAGAGCTGTTGTACAACTACTCTTGTGCATCATGGAGGTCCGCGATTCCCAGGTGCTGGCCGCGATGTCGCATCCGCTGCGCCGCCGTCTGCTGGACATGCTGAAACTCGACGGCCCGGCCACCGCGTCGGTGCTCGCGGAGAAAACCGGGCAGGCGGTGGGCAATGTGAGCCACCATCTGAAGGTGCTTTCCGGGGCCGGTCTGGTGGTCGAAGCGCCGGAACTGGCGCGGGACCGGCGGGAGAGATGGTGGCGGCGTCCTTCTGATGCGTTGTCCTGGGCCACCGCGGATTTCGCCGGGGATCCGGTGGCGGAGGTCGCGGAGACGGTGAGCCTCGATCGGCAGATGACGTTGTCCCGGGGGTGGCTTTCGGAATTGGAGACCGCTCCCGCGGAATGGCGTGACGCGTGGTTCTCGTCTGATGCGTGGATGCGGTTGACGCCTGCGGAATTGGCGGAGCTGAATGAGCGGATGGCCGCGCTGTTCGCGGAATTCGGCGCTAAGGCGGCTTCTGATCCTTCGGCGGAACGGCAGTCGGTGTTCGTGTTTGGGCGTGGTTTCAGAGCCGAGCCGTGAAGGGCGCCGCGTTCCGTCTCTTGTGGACTGGACAGACAGTCAGCACAGTCGGTAGTGCGGTGGCTAGTGCGTCGGTTCCGTTGGTGGCGTTGCTGGTGCTGCACGCCTCGACGTTCGAGGTCGCTTCGCTGACCGCTGCTGCGTGGATTCCCTGGCTTGCGGTGGGTTTGCCCGCCGGGGCTTGGGTTGACCGCTGGCCTAAGCGCCGGGTGATGCTGGTCTGCGACGCCATCCAGATGGCGGCTTTCCTTGTTGTGCCTATTTCGTGGGCCGCTGGATTTCTCTCTGTCGGGCTGCTGCTGGCTGCCGCTTTGGTCGGTGGCTTCGCGAAGGTGTTCTTTTCTCTTGCCTATCGGGCTTTCCTTCCTTCCGTTGTGGACGATGCCGATCTGCTGGGTGCCAACGTCCGGCTCCAAGGCGCGGAATCCGCGGCGCAGGTCGGCGGTCCTGGGTTGGCTGGACTGCTGGCTTCGGCGTTCGGGCCGGTCAGCGGTGTGCTGGTGGATGCGTTGAGCTTCGGGTTTTCCGCACTGTGCCTGGGTTTCCTGCGTGCGGACGAACCGCCTCCGCGCCCGCGTACGCGTTTAGGCGTCGAAATCGCCGAAGGACTGCGAATCGTGGCCCGGGATTCGTACCTGCGAGTGCTGGTCCTCTCCGGCGGGGTCGCGAACCTGGCCCTGAACGGTTTTTACGCCGTGGCAGTGGTTTTTCTCGTGGACGTGCTTGGCCAGGGCCCGGGTGCCGTCGGATTCGTGCTCGCCCTTGGCGAAGTCGGCGGAGTGCTCGGCGCGACGTTGGTGAGCCGGGTCGCCCGACGAACCGGCACCGCTTGGGGATTCCTGTGGTGCGAGGCGCTGGTAGTACCGGCGATGCTGCTCGGCCCGCTGGCTCGGCCAGGGTGGGGTCTGACGCTGTTCGTCCTCGCCGGAGCAGGAATCGCGGCGGGCGTGGTCGGATCGAACGTGCTGGGCGCGACGTTCCGGCAGCGGTATTGCCCGCGCCATCTTTACGGCCGGATCAGCGCGAGCTCGTCGATGGTCAACTACGGCACCATCCCGCTGGGCGCCTTGCTGGGCGGGGCGCTCGGACAGACCGCGGGGGTGCGGGTGGCGATGTTCGCGATGGTGGGAGTCCAGCTGGCGTCGCTTGTGGTGCTGCTGCTGGGACCGTTGCGACGGGCGCGGGACTTTCCCCAAGTCGCACTGGCTGTGGACAACCCGGCTGAAGTGGGCGGTGTTGTCAGTGGGGGCGGATAGACTGGACCAGGGCCGTCCCCCGGAGAGGGCGGGGGCTGCGTTGGCGGGGGCTGCGTTGGCGGGGGCTGCGTTGGCGGGGGCTGCGTTCGCGC